>JAIRUI010000021.1 GCA_031254455.1 Chitinispirillales bacterium
GTTGGGAGTAAGACGGTAACGCAGTCTCTGGATTGCTTCGCTCGCAAAGACGGCAAAACAATTGGTGACGGGAATTCGTCATTGCGAGGAGTGAAACGACGAAGCAATCTATAGACGGACGTTATAGGAAAGAAAAATTATCAAACAGAAGCGTTTGTATAAAAAATAAAAACGGAGAAATTGTTTGTTGATAATAAAACAAAAAATTCATCCGTTGAAACAATATGCCTATAGCGCTTTGTCTAACGAAATTATTGTTTGGTATGGTGAGTCGTTTTTCCGCCGCAAACGTTGCGCATAAATTAGTTTCAACGTGATAGCAAGGGGGAGTTCATGCTCGTAAACGGCAAACATTACAGAACGATTTGGCTCAATCCAAGCGACGATAAAGCGGTTTCGATAATCGACCAGACAAAACTTCCGCATTCGTTTGAAACGATTGATTTACGTTCGGTCGAAGATTTTCGCAGAGCGATCAAAGATATGTGGGTTCGCGGCGCCGGATTAATCGGAGCGACCGCCGGATATGGAATGTATGTCGCCGCGCTTGAAGCGAAAGACGAAAATTTTGACGACGATATAAAAAAATTCGGCGAAATTTTGCTTGCCACCCGTCCTACCGCAAAAAATTTGTCGTGGGCGGTGGAAAGAATGATTAAAAAAATTTGTCGAAACGAACTTTCCGCCGAGCAAAAGCGAAAAATCGCAAAGGACGAAGCCGAGTCGATCGCAAACGAAGACGCCGAATTTTGTAGAAAAATCGGCGAAAACGGGCTTGAAATCATTCGTGAAATTTCCAAGGAAAAAAACGGCTCGACGGTTAATGTCTTGACGCATTGCAACGCCGGCTGGTTGGCTTTTACCGATTACGGTTCGGCGCTTTCTCCGATTTACGCCGCAAAAAACGCCGGAATAGACATTCACGTTTGGGTCGATGAAACCCGTCCGCGTAATCAAGGCGCAAGTTTAACCGCTTGGGAATTAGGGCGGCAAGGCGTAACTCATCACTTGATAGCCGATAATTCAGGCGGGCATTTGATGCAGCGCGGGCTTGTAGATATGGTTATTGTGGGCGCGGACAGAGTGTCGCTGGGCGGCGACGCGGCAAACAAAATCGGAACTTATCTGAAAGCGCTTGCGGCGAAAGACAACGACGTTCCGTTTTTTGCAGCGTTTCCGTCATCGACTTTCGATTTTGAAATTTTTGACGGCGTCTTGGAAATTCCGATTGAAGAGCGCACAAGCCAAGAAGTTCGGGTTATCGGCGGAAAAGATAAAAACGGCGATATTTGCGAGGTTTGTATTTGTCCCGATTCAACCCCCGCAAAAAACTGGGGATTTGACGTAACGCCTGCGCGGCTTATTACAAAACTAATTACGGAAAGAGGTGTTTTTGAACCGAATAAAGATGCGATTTTGAGATTTTATCCCGAAGCGGCGTTATAATTTTTACGCAAAATTTCCAAAATTTCGTCCGCATCATGAATCGTTTTTATCGGCGTCGTCGTCAAGATTTTTCGCCATAACGTCAAGATATTTAATTTGGTCGGTTAAAAATGAACGAAACCGTGAAATAAAACTTTCTTTTTGCGCCGAAAGCGCCCGAATTTCCGATTCTAATCTATATACTCTTTCACGGCTTTCACTTTCGTAACGATCCGCTCTTACCTGCGCTTCTCTTATGATTAATTCCGCTTCTTTTTGAGCGTTCATCCTTGCGTCGTCCGTGGCTCTTTGAGCGGTAAGCAGCGTTTCGCTAAGCGTTTGGTCTATTTTTTTATATCTGTCTAGTTGCGTTTCGACGTCTTTAAGCTTTGACGCCAAAAACGTATTTTCACGCGTCTGTTCTTCAACCTGACTTGCAATTTGCTGTAAAAAACTATCCACGTGGTCTGGGTCAAGTCCGTTAAGCGTTTTTGTTCTAAACGGAAATTTTCTTATTTCAAGAGGCGTAATCTGCATATAAACTCCTTTTTATACGTTGTAATTTCTTGCGCCGACGAGCCGCGTACCGATTCTAATCATAGTCGCGCCGTACTTTATCGCGGCGGCGAAGTCGCCGCTCATACCCATTGACAATTCGCATTTCTTGTTTTCGCATAAAGCGTTTGCCTTTTCGCCGATTTTTGCAAGCGTCTCAAAACTTTTTTCCACAAGCCCCATACTGTCCGTAAGCGGTCCGATTGTCATAAGACCGCAAAAATTTGCATATTTTTTTGCCGCCGCCGCTTCGCACAATTTATACGCCTCGTCTATTGCGCATCCCGATTTGCTTTCCTCGCACGAAGTGTTTACCTGTACCAAAATATTTGTCGCAATTCCCGATTCCTCGCCGATAATGTCGATTTTTTCAAGCAATTTAACGCTATCGACCGAGTGAATATACTTTGCAAGTCCTATCACTTTCCTTACTTTATTCGACTGCAACCGTCCTATCAGGTGCATATTAAAATCGCCTGTAATTTGCGGCGTTTTTTCTATCATTTCCTGCGGACGGTTTTCACCAAGATCCGTTTGCCCCAAATCTATAACCGCCTGCGCGAGTTCTGCGGGATATGTTTTTGTTACGACAATCAAACGAACGGATGAACGCTCGCGCTTTGCCTTTTTACAAGCGTCGGCTATTTCATTCTCGACATTCGCAAAATTCTGCGCAAGATATTCAAACATTTCCCGTTCCTGCTATAAAAGCGATTTTTTAACGACAAAAATAATAATTGGAGAATGTAATATAAAAAGATTTTAAGATTTTTTGAAAATATTTAGTTAATCGTTTATATTATGGAAAGAGATAAAAAATATTATTTTATCGGATGTATGGTATTGGCAAAAAAGATTTTGACTATAACTGCGGTAAAGAATAACGATTAAAAATAACGGGTGGTAAAAAATGGAAGCGGATACAGACTTGATTTTTAGCGATACAGATTATTCAAATGAGCGAAATTGGCTGCGTTTGGGCGGTAATCTTGACAAAAAAGCCGATATTTTTGTAGTTTATCCGACTCTTGTATTCACCTCAAACGTTTGTGACGCGCCGTTTGTGCGCTTAGAAAGCGAATCTATGCGTTCGGCGGCGAAATCCTGGCTGTTTGGAATTGATGACATTATTTCACCGCAGGCAAACGTTTTTTCTCCTTTCTATAGACAGCTAAACGGAGTAATGCTTACAAAATATCCCGCGCGGGAAATGTTTTTGCACACGAATCAAACGCCGCGGGACGATATTTTTACCGCGTTTGATTACTATTTAACCGAAATAAACAAAGGGGAGCGCCCGTTCGTCCTTTTTGGACATTCGCAAGGCAGTCAATTGGTTATGGAACTCGCTACCGTATTTTTGGGCAGCGAAAAATACGGCGGTTACAACAAAAACCACATTATAACATACGCGATAGGAAGTCCGTTTACTCAAAGGGAAATCTGCAAGAATATAAACCTCAAATTTTCATCTCGAAAGGACGATACGGGCGTTATAGTTTCGTGGAACGGTGCGACTGTAAACGAAGCGGCTTTGGGAAAATACGAAAATTTTTTAAGTTGGAAAGACGGCGTCCTGGTTGCAAATCCGGTTTCGTGGGAAACAAACGAAAATCCTGAGTCCGTATTTGTTTCGTCGATTACTCTGTCGGAAAGAACTATTGAAATAAATACCGATATCGTAGTTAAAGCGGAAAAAGAGAAAGGCGTTTTAATTATTGACGCGGATGAAACGAAATTCCCGAATACGCCGCCAGCCGTAAGCAAATTTCATACGAGCGAGATTTTGTTTTTTGCCGATTCCATAAAACGGAACATAAAGGACAGAATAGACGCTTTTGCCGGAAAAAATCAGAATTAACAAAACAAAAAAGACAGTCGATTTCTCAACCGCCTTTTTTATTATTCCAATATTCTATTGCAAAATTAGAAACTTCCCACAAACTCAATGCCGAAACGCTGCCAGTTGTAACCGCTTTTGACATCGCTGTTGTCTGTTTTACTTGTTTCAATAGCCGCATAAGCGGAAGGACCAAGCGCGAGATAGTCGTTTACGCGAAAAAGCCAGCATAAATACATATCGTGATACATAGTCGTCAAATCCTTCTTCTTGTCGTGTTGGTCTGAAGCCCGCCCAAAACTGTAACCTGCGGCTACTTCGTTAACTCCGAAAGTAAATTCGGGGTTAACGCCTGCAAGAAAACCGAACGCCGAGTTCTTTTCTCCGTTGGTTTCAACGTCCAAACCTTTTCCCTTAATATTTCCGAAAGCCAAACCGAGACCGAGATTTACCGACTCGGAAAATTCAACGTTCAAATCTGTTCCGTAAGCCAGCAATATTGAGTTCTTTTTCTTATCGCCTACCGTGTAATTTTGCCAATAGGAGCGGCTTTGAAAAACCGGTGAAAGCGTAACTTTTTCGCCCAACGCTATATCTGCGTCCAAAATAAAACGAAATTCGTTGTGAATATAGTCTTCTTCCGCGTAGTCAAACGTATTTGTCTCACTTGCCAAAGCAGCCGTCAAACGGAGAGAAAAATTTTCGGAAAAATCAAATCCGATTTTAAGTCCGCCCTGCGAATTGTTGTATGCCGTCGCCCAGTTGGCAAAAGAAGTGTAAAGCCCGCCGCCTGTTTCGTATCCGGCCGCCAAATTAAGAACCGTGTTATCGCTTACTTCAAGAAGTCCGCCGCTTAAAGAAAACACTTCGCCCGCTTTCCAAGTAAAATAAGCGTTTGGAAGATATGGGAGAAGTTCTTTAACGCTTCCGTTTTTAAAAGCGAGATTGTCGCATTCGTATCCGGCTTTGTTACTCAAACGAAAATCAAGCGAAAACTTGTCGCCAAAATCCACGCCAAACGACGTATTCCAATTGTACAACACGTTGAACGCGTCGAGTTTGTCGCCGTCTTCAGGCTTGTCTTGCCAATCGTTCTGCATTTCGTACGCAGGATTGATATAGAAATCGCCGGAAAACCTTAGTTTCGCCCCCGATTTTTCTTCTTTGTCGGCGCTCTGAGCAAAAACCGCCGCTGTAAACACCGCTGCGACAAGCAACGGTAATTTGAAAATATTCATATTGTAACTCCTTTCGTTGATTAATTGTTACTTTTCAAACATTTCCTTTTTTTTATTTATCATTTTTTATTTATCACATATATCGCCTCCAATCTTTTGTTTTCATAATTATCGCAATACGGATAACAATCCGCTGTTAATCTTTATTTATACCGCAGGACAATGAATTCGGACAAATTCCACAGCCGCAAGTACATGCGCATTTCCCATTTCGTTTGTTGCGGACTAGATTACACACAATAGCCGTAACTATTACAAGTAATACAAGTCCGGTCAAAATCGTCCCGATATTTTCTGTCAAAAAAGTCGTCAAAGCGTCTCCTCTTGTTTCTTCTTAAACAGTCTTTAATTTTGCCGGACGAAAAAGCATATACAAAAAGCCCGCCGTCAGCAACAACGCCGCCGCTGTTCCCAAACCGAAACTTCCTGATGTAAACAGCATACCTAATTGATAGATACACAGCGACACTATATACGCCAAACCGCACTGATAGCCGATGGCGGCCCAAAACCATTTTGCGTTGTTCATTTCTCTTCTTATAACGCCCATTGCGGCGAAGCAGGGAGCGCATAAGAGGTTGAATACTAAAAACGAATAAGCGGCAAGAGTAGTAAAGCCGGCGGCAAGAGCGCCCCATATTTCCGCGCCGTCTTCGGCAACCTCGGCGAAACCGTAGAGTATTCCGAAAGTTCCCACGACATTTTCTTTTGCGATTAATCCCGTGATGGCGGCGACCGCAGCTTGCCAGCGTCCCCAGCCCAAAGGCGCAAAAATCGGAGCGACGGCGTTGCCCAAAACCGCCAGCATACTTACTTCCATATCAACCATACCGAAACCCTTGTCGTCCCATCCGAACCCGGACATAAACCAAACGATTATCGTAGCAAGAAGGATAATCGTTCCCGCTTTCTTGATGAACGACCAGCCGCGTTCCCACATGCTTCGCAGGATATTAACGACGGTCGGCAAATGGTAAGCCGGAAGTTCCATGACAAAAGGCGATACGTCGCCGGAGAACATCTTTGTTTTTTTCAATATTACGCCGGAACAGATAATCGCCGCAATTCCCACAAAATATGAACTGGGAGCGACCCACCATGTTCCGTTGAACAACGCGCCGGCAATTAACGCGATAACAGGAAGTTTCGCCGAACAAGGTATAAAGGTCGTAGTCATAATCGTCATCTTGCGGTCGCGGTCGTTTTCAATAGTACGCGACGCCATTATGCCGGGAACGCCGCAACCTGTACCGATAAGAATCGGAATAAACGACTTGCCCGACAATCCGAAGCGGCGAAATATCCTGTCCATGATAAATGCGATGCGCGCCATGTATCCGCAGGCTTCCAGAAACGCAAGAAAAATAAAAAGTATAAAAATTTGCGGCGCGAAACCAAGCACCGCACCAACACCCGCCACTATGCCGTCCAGAATTAAGTCTTGCAGCCACTGCGCACAGTTAATCGCTTCAAGAAAACCGCCAAGCATAACAGGAATACCCGGAACCCATACGCCGAAGAAACTCCATCCCTCGCCGAAAACACCCTCGTTAGCCCAATCTGTAGCAATACTTCCTACCGTCGTTACCGAAACAAAATACACGATAAACATTACCGCCGCAAAAATTGGAAGCGCCAAAATCCGGTTTGTCACTACCCTGTCTATTTTATCGGACAGGCTCAAACGTCCTTTGTTTTTTATTTTTATGCAGTCCTTGATTACCGAGTCGATATACGTATAACGCTCGGCGGTGACGATGCTTTCACTGTCGTCGTCCAATTCCGTCTCACATCGTTTGATGTCCTGTTCGATGTGCGCTACCTGTTCGGGTTTGAGTCCAAGATTTTCTATGATTTTTTTGTCTCGCTCAAATAGTTTTATCGAAAAGAAACGCTGTTGTTCGTCTGGAAGATTATGCAATACGGCTTCCTCTATATGCGCCAGGGCATGTTCTACGCCGCCGGAAAAACTGTGCGGCGGGACGGTTTTTGTCCCTCCCGCCGATTTTACAGCCGCTTCCGCCGCCTGTAAAATCCCTGTTCCTTTGAGCGCCGATATTTCCGTCACTTGACAGCCGAGCGCTTTTGCAAGTTTTGCGCTGTCAATCTTATCGCCGTTTTTGCGAACTACGTCCATCATGTTTACCGCGACGACGACGGGAATGCCTAATTCGGTGAGTTGGGTCGTAAGAAACATATTGCGTTCCAAATTCGTACCGTCGATGATATTCAGTATTACGTCGGGACGCTCGCCGGTTAAATAATTTCGTGCGACGATCTCTTCCGGCGAATAAGGCGAAAGCGAGTAAATGCCGGGTAAATCCGTTACCGTTACGTCTTTATGACCTTTCAGTTTTCCCTCTTTCTTTTCTACCGTAACGCCGGGCCAATTTCCAACAAACTGGTTTGAGCCTGTGAGTGCGTTAAAAAGCGTTGTTTTACCGCAATTTGGGTTTCCTGCAAGCGCGATTTTTATAGACATATAATATTCCTTTCCGTCTTAATTCGACTTTGTTTGATTCGCTTCGACTTCTATTAATTCGGCGTCCGCTTTGCGCAGAGAAAGTTCATAACCTCTTACCGAGACTTCTATCGGGTCGCCAAGCGGCGCTACCTTGCGGACGTAAACTTCTACGCCTTTTGTAACGCCCATTTCCATAATTCGACGTTTTACCGGACCGACTCCTCCGATTTTTGCGACCCGATAGTTTGCGCCGGGTTTCGCTTCTTTAAGTGTTTGCATGGTATTTCCTCCTAAACCATAATTTTTGTCGCCATCTCGCGGCTTACTGCGACACGAGATTCTTTTACGTTCACAATTACGTTGCCGTTGTTTTTGGTAACAATCGTAACATGCGTTCCCGGAATAAAACCGAGATTTGCCAAAAACTGCCGCATTTCCTCCCCGCCGCCGACTCTTTTTATGGAGTTTTCCTCTCCGACGTTCGCCATTGATAAAGGCATCATATTCTCCTTCCTTTTTTATATATAAAAATTTTACTAATCTTCGTTATATTAAATCGGTTAGCATAAACTAACCGTAATATAAGTTAGTTTGCACTAACTTGTCAAGTGTTTTTTGAAAAAACTTTATTTTTTATGAATTTTATTGTTTTATCGGCAATTTTGTATTGTAATTATATATATTATAGATTACCGGTTTGGATTGTTTCGTTTCACTAGCAATGACGACACAAGCGCATACCGGTCGTTGACGGGGGAGTACGGCGGCTAAGCAATCTGAAGAAGGAGATGAAAATATGAGCGTAAGCGAATCTACCGAGATGTATTTGGAAACGATACACGTTTTGCAACTCAAAGAAGATAAAGTAAGATCTATCGACATCGTGAACGAATTGGAATGCAGTAAGCCGAGCGTAAGCGTCGCTATGAAAAATCTGCGCGCAAACGGCTACGTTGAAATTGACGAGAACGGTTTCATAACGCTAACTGTCGAAGGACGTAAAATTGCGGAGACGATGTATGAACGGCATATTGCGATTTCCGACTGGCTTATTTTTTTGGGCGTTGATAAAAAAACGGCGGTAAACGACGCTTGCAAAATGGAACACGCTATGAGCGAGAAAAGTTTTACAGCGCTCAAAAAACACATAGAAGAGTGGAAGCGAGAAGTGTACAGCATAAAAAACAAATAAGAAATATCGTTTCTTAATAATTTCTCAATTTTTCTAAAACCGCCCGCGCTTTTCCGGAAACGAGCGCTTGTCTCGCCTCTTCTACAGCCTTGTGGAAATTATTTTGTCCGTTGATGGTGTTTATCGCCGCCGCCGCGTTTACTACGACCACGTCGGTTTGCTCGGAAGTTCCCTTGTTTTCTAAAATATCGATAAATTGTTTGGCTTTTTCTTCCGGCGTTTGTGCGCAAAGTAATCTTTTCGGCGAAATCCTGTTGAAGCCGATTGATTCCGGTTCGATCAAATCCGCTTCGCTGCGGGTTATGGCGTGAAAATCGGCGGTCAGGGAAATTTCGTCAAAAACGTCGCTGCTGTGAACGATAGTAAAATTATCCCGTTCTTCACTCAAAATTTGGTGATATAACTCCGCTACGGTTAGAGAATAAACGCCTACAAGTTGAAATTTCGGCTGGACGGGATTTACGATAGGACCGATAATATTGAAAAAATTCTGTATTCCCAAGTCCTTTCTTATAGGCGAGATATTTTTCATAAAACCGTAATAAAACGGCGAATGCAGATAACAGAAGTTTGTCTCTTCCAATTGTCTTTTCAGGATGTCTTCGTTATCGGTAAGTTTGTATCCTACAGCCGTCATGATGTCGGAAGAGCCGAAAGAACCGGACGCGCTTCCCGCGCCGTGCTTAATTACCGGATAGCCTGCGCCCGCCACTATAAGCGACGAGAGCGTGGAAATGTTGAACGTGTTTTTTCTGTCGCCGCCGGTTCCGCATGAATCGATCGCGTTTAGCGTTCCCAAATTCGGCTTTTTCCCAAGTTCCAAAAACGCATTGCGAAACGCTTTAAGTTCGTCGGTCGTAATTCTTCGCATTTCAAAAATCGTAAGAAAAGCCGCCACCTGTACCGCCGGATATTTTCCAAGCGCCATTCCTATCATTGAATCATGCGCCTCGCTACCGCTCAATATTCCGCCTGCTATGAGTTTATCAAGAATCTTTTTCATTAAATCAGCTCCTGTTTTTGTTTCTACGTAAAGATACTATTTTGTTTGTTTGAAATGAGAAGATTTATGAAATAAAAAACTTTTTTTGTTTCGACGGTTTTTTCTTGACAAACATTACAGTTATTTCGTAGATTTTCACCGTATGAATTTAAGTTAATATTTTAATTGTGGAGGGTATTGAATTATGGATGTTATTGTTCGCAAAGACGCCGATTCGGCTGCCGATTTGGCGGCGAAACTTACGGTTAAGGCAATCAATGAAAAACCGTCTTTGGTATTGGGATTGGCGACGGGGAGAACGATGGAAATCGTTTATGACAAAATTGTCGCGATGCACAAAGCGGGGAAAGTCGATTTTTCGCGTTGTTCGTCGTTTAATCTTGACGAGTACGTCGGACTTGCTCCAGAAGATACAAATTCTTACCGTTCTTATATGAATAAATTTTTGTTTGATCGTGTGAATATCGACAAGAAAAAAACCAACGTTCCGCTTGGAATGGCTAAAGATTTGCAGGAAGAATGCCGCAGATATGAAAAAAACATTCGAAAATCCGGCGGAATTGATTTTCAATTGTTGGGAATAGGCGCATCTGGGCATATCGGATTTAACGAACCTATGTCGTCACTGCGTTCGCTCACAAGCGTAAAAGCGCTTACCAAGGCGACTATCGAGCAAAATTCGCCGCTTTTTCCAAAACCCGATATGATGCCCAAAAGAGCGATTACCATGGGCGTCAATACTATTTTGGGAAGTAAAAAAGCGGTTTTACTTGCGACCGGCGACGCTAAGGCGGATATTATCGCAAAAGCGGTAGAAGGTCCGTTGTGCGCGGCGGTAACCGCTTCGGCGTTGCAATTGCACGAACACTGCGTAGTTATCGTAGATGAGGCTGCCGCGAAAAAATTTACTATGCGCGACTATTACGATTGGGTTTTCAACAGTGAACCCGAATGGGAAGAATACAGATAATTTATCGGTTTATTATTGTTTATCGGTAAATAAAAATAGGCGGTATTTTTTACCGCCTATTTTTATTTTATTTCTCTTCAGCGTTTACTTTTTCACTCCAAGCGGAACATAGTATTTATAGACTTGACCGCTTGCGTTTTTCGCAATAGCCTGAATTATGTACTTTCCGCTTGCGACTTTGCGTCCGTTTCGGTTCGTTAAATCCCATTCGACTTTCAGCGAATTTGCATTGCCGATTTTCTTGGTCATGCCTTTATCGCTGTACAGTACGTTGCCCGTGTTGTCGCTGACAGTAATCGAAACGTCGCTTGGCTGCGGAGTCAAGACTTCAAATTCCGCGTTTTCTACGGCGACCGTTTGATAAAGCAGGATTCCGAATTCGTTTCGTCCTTTCGCCATGTTTGAAATCGCTACGGGATTATTCAGAGTTATCACGGCGGTATCCGCTTTCTCGCTGTCGTCCGTCGCAGACGCTACCACTTTAATGATACTTGCCGTTTCGCTTGCGGGAACGGTTAACGTACCGTTATTTATCGTAGATGTTACGGCGTCAAGAACGCTCCAAACGACTTCCTGTTTTGCGGCGGCGGGAAGAACGCTTTTCGTGAAAGTTACAGGACTTCCGCCTTTTGTTACGTCTCGGGTTTTCGGCGAAACGGAAACAGATGTAACCGGAGGTATCGTAACCGCCGCTTCCGTAGTACATTTCACGGAAGCGTCAAAAGTAGAAGTCGCTACTATTTTTATCGAAGCCGCCGTTTCTCCGACCGCGACGGTCAACAGTCCGTTTGAATTTACCGATGTCGCCGCGATTCCGTTGAGTTTGCTCCAAGTAACGGTTTGCGCCGCTCCGTTAATGGCTTCTACGTTTGCGTTAAACTGCAAAGTTTTGCCTCTTTCCACACTTTCGGAATCGGGGGTGACTATTATATTTTTAACGGCTTTTATTTTTATTACCGCGGTATCTGCTTTATCTTCGTCTCTTTGAGATTTCACCTCGATTAAAATCTCCTCCGCCGTCTCGTCTGCGGCGATTACAAGCGTAGCGCCCGTTTTGGTCTTGTTTTCCAAAACGGTTTCGCTTTCGACATCGCTTATGATCGTCCATTCTACATCGTCGTCGTCATCGTCTTCGTAAATGTTTATCCCGTCTATCGTAACGGTAAAGTCAATAGTCGCGCCTTTGGCAAGAATCGCGTCTTTGGGATTAATTTCTACGCTTGTTATTTCTACCTGCGGTTTATTGCGTTCTATTTTGACGAACGCCGTATCGAAAAATAGTGAATCTTCTTTTGACGTGATAAGTATTTTAAGGCGGTATTGCGTTTCGTCTTTTGAAACCGAAAGAGTCGCGGCGAGGTCTTGTTCGGCGCTAAAAGACGTACCCCCCCCCACATAAACTTCTCCGTCTTCGTCAAGAATACTCCATTCGACCGCACCTGTATAAAGTCCGGTCGTCAAAGCGCTGACCTCAAATTCTATATCCTCGTCGTTTTGGTCGTCCGCTTCAACCGTGAAATTTTTATCGGCTACGTCTTTTATGACGATTTCCAAATCTTTAATCTTGGAATTGATAACTATAGCCGTGTCTTTTTTAAACCGGTTTGCCGCGGATGTCGCTACGACTTTAATCGTATCTGCGGTTTCGTTTTCGCTAAGCGTAAAATTACCGTCTTCGTCTATACTCGTTTCTTCATCGACATCCGTAATTATTTCCCATTTAACTTCGTCCTTGTCTGAAGGATCTACGTCAACCGTCGCCGTAAACCGATACTCGTTGTCGCCGAAAACGTTAAATCTGTCAAGCATAATTTCTTTGTCGTCAATCTCTACGGATTGAACGTCCGCATCAACGATGTAAATAATCACCGTGTCCGATTTCTGGTCGTCGGGCGAAACGTCCGCAGCGTCGGATTTCGCGATTAAAAGCAACGAATCCAAAGTTTCGTTCGCATCGATAGACACCTTGCCTTGCTTGGATATATCCGTTCCTAATTCTGCGTCGTCAAGCGGGATTAAATCCAAAATAAATTTTTTGTTTTTCTCTTCGCCGTTTTCATTATCGTCTCTATCGACCACAAGCACTGTCGCGGTAAAAAATTTATCCTTGCCTTTTACTATGGTTACCGGCTGGGACGGGTCGATTGCTTCAGGAGGATTGTTAAACGAAATTGTTATCGATTTGACAGTCCATTCCGGAAGACAAGTCACTTCTTGCCAATAGTCTGAGGATCTTGAACCGCCGGGTTCTCCGTATAGATCGCAGTTCCAATCACTTTTTAATATACATTTATAGACTTTTCCCTTATTTCGTACAATCGCTCCCAAATCATATTCATGATAAATCGTACCGGTTCCCCCACCAACACTCCAATTAGTCGCCGCTCGACAATCCACCTGCTGAAGTTGCCCCATTACCATAATCGGCAGGCAAAATATTAAACAAAACATTAAAAATTTTTTCACGTAGAACTCCTTTTATTTTTACTGATACTTTTTTACGCCTATAGGAGCGAAATACTGATAAATTTGACTTCCGCTTGAATTTTTAGCCGTCGCCTGAATAATATACGTTCCGCTTGCGGCTTTACGTCCGTTTTTATTCGTCAAATCCCAAGTTATTTCACACGAATTCACATTTCCGTTTTTCTGCGTCCTGTCTTTTTTAGCGAAAAGTATATTGCCCATATTATCGTAAATTATTACGGAAACGTTTGTCTGTTCCGGCGTTAAAACTTCAAATTCCGCTTTATCGCTTACTACGGCGTTATACAGCAGTATTCCGAAATCGCCGCGTCCTTTTACGACGTTATAAGTCGGCGACGCGCCGACAGGTTTAAACGTAACTTTAAGCGTTCGGTCGCTTATTACGTTGGTGAATTCGTAAGATGTAGGATGCCCCCCCCTGAGAACGCCTGATATCAGGACAGAATCGACTTCGTAACCGTTTGCGGGCAAGAAATATATTGTAATAGAACCCTGGTTTTCAACTTCCACTATCCCGTTTGTTCCGCTTGGGTTTGTCGTCCCGTTAGGTCCTGTGGCAATCGTTATTTTACGCTTACCCGGATTAGTTATGGTAACGACCGCCGTATCCGCTTTGTCGTCGTCTTCGATTGAACTTGCGATAACCCTGACGGATGTCGCCGTTTCACCGATTAATACGCTAAGTTCTCCGCTGTTGCTTATCGACGACGCCGTGCCGTCTATGACCGTCCAAATAAGCGTTTGAGGTGCGTTTGACGGGGAAACGACCCCTGTAAATTTCAATTTGGCGCCCTTTTCGACGCTTACCGACTTCGGCGAAACGCTAACCGATTGTACCGACGGGGATTCCTCCGTCCATTTCGCATACAGCGTAATATTCTGCGTCACTTTGTCGTTTGCAAAATTCCACGGCGTCGTTAAACCCGCTTCCTTATACCATCCGTCGAAAGAATAACCGCTTCTATTCGGATCCGTCGGCTTGTTTATTTTTTCGTTTTCTTTTACGTTTGTTATCGAAGAAACGGTTGAACCTCCGTTTGAATTAAACGTTACGGTATAAGTTAAAGGTTGTAATACGGTTACTATAGCGGTGTCCGCTTTGTTAGGATCTTCGGTCGATTTCGCTATAACTCTTATCGTCGTATAAGTTTCATTTTGGTTAACCGTTAGCAACCCGCCGCTATTTATGGAACTCAAGGGATTAAGAGAATAGTACAAACTCCAAGTAACCGTCTCAGGTGCGCCGTCAGGCGAAGATACCGCCGCCGAAAATTGCTTGGTTTCCCCTGGCGATACTTCTGCGTTTTTTGGAGAGACGACTACCGAAGTTACCGTTCCGTTTGTAATAATTACGGTAACGGTGTCCGCTTTCGAGGGGGTAAAAGTAGTAGTCGCATAAATCTTAATAGACGCCGCCGTTTCGCCCGCGCCTACGCTTAAAAGTCCGCTTGAATTTATCGTCGTAGCGGCTGTTCCTCCGATTTTTGACCATGTAACGGTTTTCGGCGCTTCGTTAACGACTTCGACTTCTGCGCCGAACTGCAAATCACCGCCTTTTTGGACGCTTGCCGGATTTGGAGAAATCTTAACGGAAATTACGCTCGGCGCACTGGGGTTATATTGGCACGTTACCTTATCCCAATATTGTGTCCAATTGGTTCCGCTGCCGGGTTTTCCGTATTGCGTGTCTGCATTCCAATTGGTAACCCATTTGCATTTATAATATTCTCCATCGCAACTAACTATTTTACCCATAGTATACTGCGTCCATGTTCCTCCGTTATAATCTCCACAAGTTTCACACCATTCCGTCGCCACCGAACAATCGACTTCTTCCGGTAATTGCCCGGCTACGATCATCGGCAGGAAAAAAATCGCCAAAAACATCAAAAATTTTTTCAAGACAATCCTCCAAGTTTTATATTTTTTTAAGGTTTAAAATAAGTTATGCATAACTTATTTTAAACCTTTTTTAATAATTATATTAAACTTAACCTTTTTTACACTCATCTCTTCACGCCGACCGGAACGGCATAGCGATAATTCTTGCCTCCGTTTTTCGCGGTCGCTTGAATAATATACGTTCCGCTTGCGACACCGCGTCCGTTCTCATTATTAAGCTTCCATTCGACTTTCAACGAGTTTACGCCGTCTGTTTTTTGCGTTCCGCCTTTTTCGACGAACAGTACGTTACCCTGATTGTCGATAATTGCGACCGATACGTCTGCAGGTTCCGGAGTCAACACTTCAAATTCCGCTTTTTCGCTTACCACGGCGTTATACAGCAGTATTCCAAAATCGCCGCGTCCTTTCGCCGCTCCCGAAATCGCAATCGGCTTATTTACGGTTACTATGAAAGCGTCAAACTTCTGACTGCCGTCCGTAGCCGTCGCGACTACGCTGATAGTATTAGCGGTTTCGTTTTCCGATACCGTCAACAGTCCGTTTTCGTCTATGGACGACGCCGTTGCGCCCGTAACTGTCCAGATAAGCGTCTGAGGTGCGTTGTCGGGAAGAACCGTCGCCGTAAATTGCAGTTTGCTTCCTCTATCGACGCTTGCCATATTCGCCGTAACGCTGACGGACTCAACCGCTTTCGCTCTGATAACGACTGTTACCGTATCGGCTTTTTCGTTGTCGAAATTCGATGTCGCTATAATCTTAATCTCGCTTGCCGTTTCTCCGGACGAAACCGTCAACAATCCGCTGTTGTTTATATTCGTCGTGCCTAATCCGCCGCTTTTCTTCCAAGTTACCGCTTGATCCGCTTCGCCGGAAACGGATACTATCGCTTCAAATTTAAGCGTTCCGCCTTTTTCGGCGGTTGCCGGATTTGGAGAAATAACGACGCTCTTTACTTTCTTGACGGCTATAGTTACGATATCGAATTTGTCAGGGTCGTCTTTTGAACTCGCCTTAACTTCGATTTCGTCTTCCGCTTCGTCTTTGGCAATCGTCAGAACGGCGCCCGTTCTTGATTTATCGATTAAAACCGTTCCTTCTGCGGCGTCGCCGATAATTTCCCATATTACGTCGATATCTTCTTCATCGACATTTCCCTCAACTTCGACTTCGACCGTAAGAGCGACCGAACCGCCTTTTTGGACGGTCGTCGTTTGGGCGGATAAGGTTACGCCTGTTACTTCAATCGTCGGCTTATTTGCGCCGATGGTAATAATCGCCGTATCCGACACGTCTTCTTCAAGCGATTTGAAAGCGATTTTGATTTTATACGCCGTTTCGTCCGCCGCGATTGTAAGCGTCATCTCGCTTGTTACGGTCGTTACGCCGTCGGCGGTTACACCGCTTGCGCTTATAGACGAAATATCCGTTCCGTTTTCTACCGGACTTAAGATTTCCCAGTCAATCTCGCCGTCGTATAATCCCGTTACGCTCACTTCGGCGGTAAATTCCACAATGTCTCCCATTGTGGCGTCTTGAGTTTTTCCTTGGATAATTTCAATCGATTTTACCTTGGAATTAATAATTATCGCCCTGTCTTTTTTACTCGGGTCGATTTTCGACGCCGCCTCTATCTCTATCGTGTCTAATTCTTCGTTTTGAGCCAGCGTAAATAAACCGTCCTCGCTTATCGTACTGTTTGAATTATTTGAGATAATCGCCCAATCGACTCCCGTTCCGCTTACCGGTTCTACTTCGATATCCACCGAGAATTGATGCGTTTGATTTTTAATTAAGGTTATTTCCTTATCTTGAATCTCAAATTTAGTAACCACTCCGTTTATGATATTAATCTTCACTCTGTCTTCTCTGGCGTTGACGCTGGATTTTGCTACGACGGTAATTTCATTTGCCGTTTCATCCGCTCCCACGCTCAACACTCCGTCGTTTATCGTCGTCGCCGCCGATTCCTTTCCTATAATACTCCACTCTATCCCTTGATCTGCCGCCGCCGGCAAAACTTCTGTCGTGAAAGAAAGAGTTTGACCTTTTATGCAGAAGTCGTCGTTGGGTAAAATTTTGACGGATTCGACATCAGGCTTGGCGATAGTAACGGTCGCTTCACCCGATATAGTCGGGTCAAATTTTGATGTCGCCGTCACTTTTATCGAAACCGCCGTTTCGTCCGCCGCTACCTGCAATAATCCGTCAATTGATATGGTAGTCGCGGCGTTTGTACTTCCTTCAATACTCCATAAAACTTCTTGTGACGCTTCGCCTGTGGCGTCCACGGATTCAGAGAACCGCTGAGACTTGCCTCTTTCTACCGACGTGACGCTTGACGGCGTCGATGAAACCGTTACGCCCCATACCGCTTTAACGGTTATAGTTACTTCGTCGCTTTTTTCGGGGAATTCTTTCGACGACGCCTTGACTTTTATTGTCCTTATAGTTTCGTTTGCCGCGACGGTCAGTATCGCGCCGTCTTTATCGCCTGATACGGAAGTCCCGTCGGCATGACCTTGGGTGGTTATTTTCCATATGACGTCGTCGCCTTCGATATTCACTCCGTCCACCGTAACGTCCAAAGCCAAGTTTTTACCTTTTTCGACAATATAGCCGTCATTGGCTTCTATGGTTACGTCGTTTACCGTCGGTGTATTTCCCGTAATCACTACCTTCGCTATGTACGATTTATCCGTATCTTCGATAGATCTCGCTTCGACTTCTATCGAAACCGCCGTCTCGTCCGCCGCTATTTTCAATTCTGCGCCGTTGGCGGTCGGCGTCAAAACGGTACCCGTTTTCACCGAACTTATGATATTCCACGTTACCGCACCCGTATATAATCCGGTAGTTTGGACGTTTAAATCAAAATTAACCGTTTCGGCGTTTGTCGCTATTTCCTGATAAAGCGGTTCGATAGACAGCGTTTTGATTTTGGAATTAGTGACGATCGCTTGCGCTTTTTCAGACGGGTCGGCTATCGCCGTCGCTTCTATAATTATTTCATTTTCTTCTTCGTCTTGGGCAAGAGTAAATACGCCGTTAGGGGCGATAGAACTCTTTGCGCTGTTAAGAACGGCCCAAATCACTCCGTTATTCGCCGTTATCGGATCGACGATGACGCTTGCCGTAAACGTCTTCGTATCGCCGTCGCCGATTTTGTTAAATCTGTCAAGCGATATTTCATCGGGGGAAATAATAATAGAAGTTACCTCTCCTTCGATAATATTGACGGTCGCCGAACCTTTTATAGCGGTATTTTCTTTGGATGTCGCCGTTACCGTTAAGGACGTCGCGGTTTCGTCTGCGCCGACGGTCAAAAGTCCGCTTGAATTTATCTCTGTCTGAGCCGACGTTTTTCCGCTTACGCTCCATGTAACGCTTTTGTATTCGTTGTCGTTAGGATTTACCGCTACGCTTGCCGTAAATTGTAGTGTTTTGCTTTTTGCCGCGCTTGCCGAAGACGGCGATACTGATACCGAAGTTACGGTGATAGTCGGAGCGCATTCTCCGATAAACTCAAAATAATTTTGCCAATTACTTATAGTCTCAACTTTTCCATCGTTTTTACCTGATACGCCACCATTATTTTTTACTTTATAAACCTTGTCATCGGCTTTGTATATATCTCCGGCTTTTAAATCAAACCACCAATCTATTGGGAAAGAAGTTATAATTGCACAATTAAACAATCTCTGAATCGTTATTACCGACATATCGGACTTATCGCCGTCTTCCGTAGATTTTACCCAGACATTAATCTGCGAAGCCGATTCGGACGAAGCCGGTCCTACGGTTAATGTCGCACCGGTATTTGATTGATTGCTCAACATCGTCGAAGCGGAACTGTTACCGTCGATTCCCCATATTACGTCTCCGGTGAACAATCCGCTCTTACCGACTTCTACCGTAAAATTCAAACTTTTTTCCGATTTTACGCTTGCTGTTTTCGGCGAGATTGTTACGCCGGTTATAACTCCGACTACGTTTACCGTCGCTTCGTCTTTTTGTGTTGCGTCAAAAATCGACGTCGCTATAACTTTTATCGTCGTCGCGGTTTCTTCGAAGTCAACGTATAAAGTTCCGTCATTCTCGTCGATATATGTTCCTGCGGCGTAAACCGGAGTGGCGTTCGATATGCTCCAAATAACTCCGTCCAAATCGCCGTCGTCATATACTTTGGACAAAACCGCGTCAAATTGCCGCTGTCCGCCGTTTGGAATCGTAACGGTTTTAGGGCTTATTTCAACTTTTGTTACGGCTGGCGTTCCTACGTTCACTACGCTTACCGTCGCCGTTCCAAATTTTAAACCGTCAAATGTCGATGTCGCGATAACCGTTATTTCGTTTGCGGACTCTGAAATGTCGATTGACAAATAGCCGTCGCCGTCTATACTTGTTTCCAAGCTGTTATTGCCTTCGATAGTCCAAGTAACCGTTTCGGGCGCACCGTACATTTGGACTACGATTGCGCTAAACTTGTAAGCGTCTCCTCCTCTTTCCAATTCTATTGTTGATGGGTCAACGCTTACGCTCGTTATACTCATATCGACGACGGATACGGTTACGGTCGCCGATTTCGTATTGTTTTCTTTGGAAGTCGCTTTTACCGTTAAGGATGTTGCGGTTTCGTCTGCGCCGACGGTCAATACGCCGCCGTTTGTTATACTGCTGGCTCCGGACGGATTAGAACCCGTAACGCTCCAATCGACCGCTTTGTATTGTTCTTCGTTTGGGCTAACCGTAACGTTTGCGTTGAATTGCACGGACGCCCCCCCCCTTGCCGCGAAAACTTCGCCGCTTGGCGATACCGAAATGGCAGTTACGTTAATTGGCGGCAGGCAATCAGCGACGTATGTCCAATTGGCGCTAACTCCTGGTTCGCCAAAGCATATTTGACCACTCAAATTGTTTTGGTACACTTTATCTTTATGCTTGACCTGAGTACCAGGATTATGGCACGCATCTTTCCACTCTACAATTTCGCTACAATCAACAGCCGCCGCCACATCTTCCGGCAAAGCCAGAATAAAAAGAATCAAAGACATTGATAAATAACGATATAATTTTTTCATAAGCACCTCGCTTTTTAAATTCTTATATAGTATAAAAAGGTTCAATCCTAATACATTATACTCCAAAACGTCTTTGACGACAAGATAAAGTATCAAATAAAATATAATAAATTATAATAAAATTCGCTTAAATAAATATAATTCTTATAATTTTAACGGTCGTAGTTCGCACATTTACCGGTTTATATCATCGTATAATTTGTGTTTTTACGCGCCGTAAATAAAATAACGGCGTATATGAAACGGGTAAAGCGGCCGCTTGTTTTGGTATTTCTTTATGTAAAAAAACGAATCGCTTGTATCTTATTGAAATTTATCGTATATTTACAGGCGTCTTAGTAAGGGGGACGGTATGATTTTAATTGGAAAGAGGATTATATAAACGCTTTGGAAGAAAAATATGCGAAATTTCAAATTTCCCAAGCGACCGGTTTAACGACGGAAGAAATAGAGAAATTATAAGCTTTAGCGATTGATACGGATTTAATCTGCATTCTTATTCGGCATATTGTATTTTACGCAAAAAAACGGTAGGAGATTAAAAATGTCAAACGTTAAAGGTAAAGCGGGACTTCCGATTCCATTCATAATAAAACATATTATTCCTTGTCTTTTTGAGGATTTGCATAGAATTAATTTGTTGCGTTCGATGTATCGTCGATATTTCAGAAAATACAATCCGAACAGAGACGTGCCTATAAGCCAGATTTCGCTTCGCGTCAACGAAGTTTGCAATTTGCGTTGCGCAAGTTGCGGGCAGTGGGGTGAAAACGGACATTTGCGGGTAAAACAGGAAGCTGGCGAGTCTTTAGACCAACTTGATTTTGAAGTGGTGAAAAAACTTATCGCCGACACCAAACACGATAGTCCGACTTACTATATTTGGGGAGGCGAACCTACTTTGTGGAAACCGCTTGTTCCGCTTTTTAAAGAATTGGGCAAAAACAAATTATACGGCTCGATTGTCTCAAACGCGCAGGCGCTTGAGCCGATTATTGAGGAATTGATCGACACGAAAGCGCTTATGATTTTGTTCTTATCGCTTGACGGCTGGGACAGCGCTTCTCAGAATGAAATGCGTTCTCCGGCGAACGGAAAGAGTTCGGATAATTTTGAAAAAATTATCGGGATAATCGACAAAGTTGACGAAATTAAAAAACGTAAAAAAATAAAATATCCGCTTGTAATGCCGATTACCGTCGTATCAAATAAAAATTATACGCATTTGGCGGATATTCATCGGTTGGTTTTGGATAAAACGCAGTTGCATCCGTATTATTACGGCTGGTATATTACAGAAGAACGGGCAAAAGATCACGAAGCGGTTTACAGCAAGTGTTTTGGTGAAATTCCGACTAAACACCGCGGTTATCTTAAATCGTGTTTTAACGACGTCAACGCGAAAGCCGCCGCCGAACAAATCGCCGAGGTTCTTAAAATTTCAAAAGGACGTTCAAGCGTTCCGCAGATTTTACCCGATATTTACGAAAAAGAAGACATTGAAAGATACTACAACGACCATACTTGGACTTGCGGATACGATAAGTGCCACAGTATTTATCACGTAGTTGAAGTCTCGCCTGACGGACGGGTGACGCCTTGCCGCGATTATCAGGATTATACCGTCGGAAATATAAACGAGAAACCGTTCTATGAAATTTGGAACGGAGAAAAATATAAAGAATTTCGGCGTCAGTTGTCAAAAGGGCTTATGCCGGTTTGCAGCAGATGCTGCGGTTTGCAGGGATTTTGAAATAAAAAACTAAAAATAAACGAGACCTAAAGAGGTCGGAGGAGAATGGTATGAGTGTTGGAAAAGCGGTTTCGCAAAATGAGGAACTGACTTCTGCACAGCAAGAGCAGATGGCGCAAATAAATAAACTTGATTCTATAGAACCGAAAGAGGACGTCGTCGGCGATATGGGCGATACGAAAAAATCGAAATCGGCAAAGGCTACAAAAGCGCAACTTCGTGAATTATCGGAAAGTAAAAGCGTTATTGAAGGGAGAGTCACGGGCGTAAATCGAGGCGGATACAACGTTAAAATTCTCGGTCATAACGCATTTTGTCCGTTTTCGCAAATTGCGGCGAAAAAACCGGAAGATTTGAATTCATTTTTAAACAACACATACGAGTTTGTTATCGTTAAGATCGAATCAAAAGGAACAAATATTATTCTTTCACGGCTTCCGCTTGTAAAAGGCGACATTGACGAGAGAATTAAGCAGATAGAAGAAATAGCGAAAAATAACGAAACGATAAGCGGCGCGATTTCAGGAATATTGATGGACAAAACCAAAAAAGACGAAACCGGCGCGTTTGTCGATTTGGACGGAGTCGAGGGGTTGGTGCATATTTCCGAATTGTCCTGGACGCGGGCGGCAAAAGTCAGCGATGTGGTGAAAGAGGGTGAAACGCATGTTTTCAGAGTGCTTTCGGTCGAAAGAAAAGATCCGCTTGCTTATACCAAAGTAAAACTTTCTCTTAAAAGAGTAACCGAAGACCCGTGGAACAATATAGAAGACGTAGTGAAAGTCGGCTCAACGGTTGATGCGGTTGTCGCCAGAATTGCGCAAAACGGAGCGTTTGTCACTTTGGAAAATGGCGTTGAAGCCTTAATTAAAACGGAAGATTTGAGTTGGGAAAAGTTTAAGAAAATTTCTTCCATAGTAAAAAAAGGTCAGAAAATTTCGGTCAAAGTTATTAATGTTAATATTGAAAAACGCCAGATTGATTGTTCTCTCAAAGACGAAAAGAATAATCCATGGTCGGATATCGCAAGTAAATATACGGCCGGTTCAAAGGTTAAAGGAATTGTCGCCGACGAAAAGGAATACGGATACTTCATAGATTTTGAATTCGGTATTACCGGACTTCTGAATAAAGCTCGTATTGCCAGTGAAAAAGGTAAAAAAGACGGTATTTGGAAAAAAGGCGAGGAAGTTGAAGTAACGATTCAATTTGTCGATGTAGAAGAAAGAAAAATTGTACTTTCCTATGGCGAAGCGGAATTTGTTCCCGCTCAGATTTTCGAACAAACGAAAAAGAAAAAGGAGAAGTCGTCCAAATCGTCAAAATTGCCGGCAGTCAGTTACGATACTGCGCGGCAAAGTATAGACGAAACAAGCGAATTTGCAAATTTACTTAAAAACGCGCTTACGCTTAAAAATAAATTAAAGAAATAAAAAGGAAAAACTTTACGCTTTAATCGCTTCCGCCGGACATGCGCTTTCGCAAGCGCCGCAGTCGGAACATTTGTCCGCGTCAATTTCGTATTTTCCTTGTCCTTCGCTAATCGCTTCAAGCGGGCATTCAGATACACAAGCGCCGCATGATAAACATTCATCGGTAATAGTATGAGCCATAAATCAAACTCCTTAATATAGATATAAAACAATATTAGAAATATATAATTTATTATTTCGTTTTGTCAAGTACTTAGTTGTAAATATTCGGTTTTATTCTTGATTTTATTATATTGAAAAAAATTCTTATTAAGGAAAATTTTACTCTGTGTTATTTGTTAAAGTATGCGGAATTTTTTGTGAAATCTCGTTTAACGGCGGATTATTATTTGTTGGCACAGATTTTGAAAGTTAAATATTAAAGGACAAAAATGGGGAAGGAGTCCGTTATGAATAATACAATCAATAATCAATCAAAAGGAGTAGAGTACTCCAATCTTTACAGAAATTTGCATAAAGAAGTTTCTGAACAGAATATAAAAACGGCGCGATTGCCGCAAGATTCGCTTTTAAATTATATTGACAGGCAAAAAAATGATAAAGTCGAATTAAAATATGACTTATTCGTCAATAACGATAATGATTCGGAAATAGAAAAGCTGAACAAAGGCAGCGCCGCCGCGGTCTTAAATATTCTTGTCGGCGCTATTAAACAAGGTTCCGGCGCTGCGTATGACACACAAAATAAATTGCTTGCCAATCGAATTATGGCGCTTTTAAAATCGTAAAAATGGCTTCCTTGAAATAAATCCATCCTAAAAATATGTCGGATTTTAATTAGTCCGGCATATTTTTTATGCCTGATTTCAAAACGTCTGTCATTGAAAAACACTGTCCGCCGCCTAACGGTTTTAAATTATTAGCAAGAAATAATGTTGCGTCAACGGTTCCTTCCGCATAAATATTTCTTCCGCAAACGTTGTGTTTAAATTCAAAAGCGACGGTTTTGTCTTCGGATTCTAATCGGTACGTGTGAAATGCGTGTCCCAAAAGATAATTTTGTGGAACGCCAAAGTTTATCTGTTCTTCTTCTCTGCGTATTTTTTGTATATCGTCGTAAGAAATTTGAGCGACGCCCATTTTGTTGAACGTATCGACTATCGCTTTTGCCGTTCCCGAAGTGTCCGCTTTGGTTTTTTGGTGGCTTTCAGCGACCGAGAGTTTGTAATTCTTGTATAAATCTGGAAAGTCGCTTTGCATTTTTTCAAACATAAGCTGTAACGCGGCAATTTGTTTTGCCATATTCGGGGCTATTACGCAAGATAATTTCGCCGTATCGACGTCTTCTTTCAATTTTTTTCGATCGCCGCCCGTTGTTCCCATTACAAACGGCAGGTCGTGCGCAATATAAAATTCTGCGTTTGAATTTACAGAAGACGGGTGAGTATAATCGACCGAAATAAACGGCGCAAATTCACTTTTTATTTTTTCAATAACATTTTTACGATCGTTCGGAAGTATCAATTTTATGTCTTTGCTTCCGATTTTTATTTCTTTTTCCGTAATATCCGGACCGGTTAAAGAATAAGGTATTATTTCAAGTCCTCTTTTTTGCGCAATTATTGCAAATTCTTTCGCCATGTTTCCGGGTAATCCGTTTACCATTACTTTGACAGACATTTGTTAATTCTTTCTTTATTCGTTAAAAAATTCCGCGTCCGATATTTCTTCCCGCGGTTCCGGGCTGATTTCCGTTTTTAATTTTTCTTCGTTAAGCAGTTCTAATTTTGTAGTTTTTATAATGTGCGGAGTTACGAAAATAACAAGGTCGCGTTTATCGTTAATCTTTGAATGCTTTTTGAAAAAATACCCCAAGATAGGAATATCTTTCAAAAAAGGAACGCCGGTACTGTTTTCTTGCTTGTCATCGCTGGTAAGTCCCGCTATAACGATTGTTTCTCCATCCTTAACGACAACGTTGGTTTTTGCTCCCTGTTCGTGAATGACGGGTCCTTGTTCCGACATTTCATAAGATTTCTTGGATGGGTTAAGAGCCATTTTAATATGTCCTTGTCCTGTAACGGTCGGCGTTACTATAAGTTCCGTTCCCGCATCCACCATTCTATATGTCGTATTTCCCGCATAGTCTAGGAAAGTAAGAGGAATCTGGCTGCCCATGAATATTCTCGCTTCTTTGTTTTCAAGTGTCGTAATTTGCGGCTCGGCGATAATTTCGCTGTTTGTTTCGGTGAATAAATATTCCATAGCTATTGAGAATCCTTTGGGATCAAGAACGCCGTAAGTCGCCTTTTGAAACGCCTGGTCTATGATTCCCTGCCCTTTTGTCGCGCTTGGAAGATGCGTCAACTCTTTTCCTTTTCCGTCAAAAAAACTCCATTGAATACCGATTCCGTTTTGATCGCCGGAAGATACTTCTACAATTTTCGCCGAAATTGAAATTTGCAGCATTTCTCTATCCATATCGTCAACAAATTCCTTGATTAAATTAATGTTTTTTGCAAGTTCGTGAATAATTATGGAATTTGTGTGTTTTACTTCTACGGCTTTTCCTCTTGGCGACAAAATATCGCGAAGAGGGGAGAGCATGTCGTCTGTAGTCGTGTTTTTTAATTTTATTGTAAATTTTTCCAATTCTTCATATTGTTCCAAATTTCTTGCCGACAGCAATTTGCGGATGTCTTTTTCGTTCAAATCGCTTTCTAATGCTATATAAACGTAACTGTTATCGATATATCTGAAAGTAAAGCCTTTTGTTTGGCATATTATCTTTATAACGTCCTGCCATGTTTTATCTCTAAGTAAAATATTTATCTTTTCAGATGCGATTTTAGTATCTGCGACAAAATCAACTCCGCTGACCGCCGATATATGCGACACGACCGATTGAAGCGTGGCGTCTTGCCATTCCCATTTTGCGTAGGTTTTATTATTTTTCCCCACAGGCAACTGGCTGCCGAACGAGTATAGAGGAATGAGTAAAAATCCCCAAAACAAAAGTAATCCGAAAGGATGTAAATTATTTTTTTTCATACTAAACCTATCCTTTAATTAGTAATCAATTCTTTTTCAACCGTATATGAGAAAGTCGATTCCCGCATGAGAAAAACCACTTTATTCGGCTCTATACGTAATAATTTTCCGCTTACGACAGGGTCGCCGACTTTCATAGAAAACGAAATTATTGTATTATTATCTTTTTTCTCTTCAAAAAGCGCTATTGCGTCATAAACGTCATACAAAATTCCGACAAGCGTTATGTTGTTTATATTCGGCAGCCCGTCTCTTATAAAACTTGATTTGTCAAGCGGTAGGAACGGGTCTCTGCCGCTTTTTTGGTAAGCATAAACGCTTTTTACAACGACCGAATCTACTTTTGGCTCGGGCGCCTGAGAATCGACGCTTACCGTCTGTTTCTTTTTTTTAGTGTCAATTATAGTAATTATTTGTCCGTTATCGTATTCGTTTTGTTTTTTTGTTTTTT
>JAIRUI010000022.1 GCA_031254455.1 Chitinispirillales bacterium
TTATTGAACACTATGCCGGATTTTACTGTGTTACAACTTCCACAATGTCTGCAATTCATAACTCACCTCACAAAAAAACAATACAAATATAACAAAAGGTATAATCAATTAGCAAGCCCGGAAAAGCTGGCGACAGCAATTCCCCTTTGTTTTGTAAAAAATCATAGATTTCTATTGTTTCTTATATTCGTCGAGCAAATCCTGATAAATAATGTAACGATTTTGTTTAACAATGTCGTCTTTATTTTTCTCTATGGTAAGCGTTTCCGCCTCAATTACATTCGGCTTATTGTCAACGAATTTGTTTTCATTATCGACATGTCCCCATTTTTTCGTAAGTTCGTTAAACTGCCAGAATGTTTGTTTGTTTTGTATGAATTTAGTGGCGATAACCCAAACCGTGTCGCCTTTCATATCCCAGGTTCCCCATGTTTCAAATTTCCAATCTTCTTTGAGGTTTGTTGAACTTTGTCCGTGTTTTTCTTCAACAAATTTAGAATTTCCGCCTTTGTTGAAAGAGAAAATTTTCTTTTCAATTGCGTTAACATTTTTGTCTTCGGAATTTTTGGTCGTTTCAATGAATGTCCACGTTCCTTGAACCTTAGGTCTCAAAGAATCCGCGATAAATTGCGCTCTAAGCAGTTTTGGATAATCTTTTTCAAATTTTTCTAAAAACGCCTCGGCTTTGAAAACAAAATCAATTTTGATAAAAGAATCCACTACCGCTAAAGCGGAATCTGCGTCATATTTATGCAACGCTCTTAAATCTTTTTTCACCTTGTCTTTTACCGAATTGTATCTCGCAATAATTTCCGGTTTTTTGGTTTCAATCGAATTTTCCAAAACTTCTTCGGCTTTTTTGACAGCCGTTATAGCCGCTTTCAAATTTTTATTCGCATTGCCTCCCCGGTTTCTTTTCATTTCTCCTTGCGCCGCCGTAATTGATATGCGGATGGGAGTAATTAAAGAATCCGGTAATCCTTTGTTTTCCAACATCATCAAACGCGCCTGAGTATCTTCAATTTTTTTCTGAAACGATTGACATCCGACTAATAATAAAGCAATAAATAAAGAAATAACAAGTAAATGCCTCATTTTGAATAACCTCCGTTAAAAATTATACACAAATCCAAAAATAAATATACGATAATTTTTTAGGGTTATGCAATAGTAATTTGAATAATTTGAATAATTTGCAGAAAAAATAATTTTAATAAAATTTTATCTCTTTATCTTAAAACGCCTTATTGTAATTTATAACCGTAAAATTCAGGTAATATTGAAATGGAATATCACCCAATGCGTAAAATTGAGCTTTATCTATTCATATTTTTTATTTCTAAAGTTTTAGTCGCTCAAGGAGTTAATGGACTTCGACTTCCAACTCCGGATGTAAATGTTTTATTTGGTATCGGCTTTAATTACGATTACCTTAAGTCCCCGTTTGATGTGGATTTTGAAACAGCAAAAGGTTTTTATTCCGTTAATATTCCTGTTAGATTTACTCTTGAGGGTGAAAGCGTTGTCGATGAAATTTTTAGTAATGTGTCCGAAAATTTTACCGACGGCGAATATTTCATGCCGAACATGTCGGCGCGACAGTACGCAAACACGACTATAAAAGTGGATGTCCCGATGTTGTGGGGCGTGTGTTCGTTTTCGCATGTAAACGTAATGTCAATGAGATATGAAAATATGACCGGAATTCCTAGTTTTGGCTATTATTCGAAGGTAGATAACGATTTTGACTTGTTTCTTTCGGGAAATATTAATACTCCGCTCAATTTTTCTTTGGGTTGGGAATCCATGTCTTTCGGATATGTATATAAGTTTAAAAAACTTGCTATGGTCGGGCTTAATCTGCATAGACATCATTTTTATTTTAGAGCCGGCGGAAATATAAATATTGATATGTCCGGGCATGTACTGGCGAATTTACAAGAATCGGAACTTAAAATTCCGTTTCGTTATTCGCTCAAAAATCCGATTAGCGGAGAGTATTCGTTGGAACGATGGACTCCGTCATTTGCTATGAGGATTTGGAATTTTGACTTTTTCGCAAAAATAATGTTTACCGATTATGCAAAAGGCGCTTTGTCCGGGAGTTATGCGGTTCCGTTTTTTGTGGATGCGTCTAACTTTACTATTAATGAAAAAATTAACACGGCGGATTACATAATAGAGAATATACAGAACAATAATTTTATGGACAACGGAAAAGACACCGTTTACTTGTATACAAATAATAATATTAAGTGGCAGTTGCCCAGTGTTTTAACGCTTAAATACTGTATAATACCGGACCATTTATGGATTTCGTATTCAAAATTTATCGGAAAAACAAGTTTGGAATTGGTCGATAAATCGTTCAGTAATGAAACGGAATTTTTAAAAGACGGACTTGATTTGAGAACAAACGTACGACTTGATCATTTAATTTTGCTTAACGGAAAGGTTGGGTGGTTTTACGGGAGTTTAGGTATTATATCCATCAATGCCGATTTCCAAAATGAACGGAATCTGTTGAAAAGTAAAGATGCGGATTTTTTTGTTCCGTATGGAAACGGCGTAATGCTTCCTACGCTTTCTGGCGGCGGTATTATAGGAACGAAATTGCAGTTTTTGTTAGAATTAAACTTATTGCCTTTGACGGCGCTAAAAACCGGATTGGTTTATAATTTTTGATTTCAAAGAGAGATAAAATATGAAAAAAGCAGTCAAATTTTTTACTTTGGTTTTAACGTCCGTATTTTCGGTTTTTGCCGTTAATGACTTTCCTGTAGTAAGATATCCGACTTGGGTGTTAAATCCGACCGACACCGTTCGGTTAGAATGGGTTAATTTAGCAGAGAACGTAACAGATAGTATAAAAATATATTTTAGCAGGATACCGGGCGGCGGTTTACTTAGAAATTATACCGATTCGATAAATGTGTTTGAAAATTACGGACGGAATGGGATTTACTTTATTCCATCGAAAAATACAAATCTTAAGCCCGGTATTAATTACTTTACAATCGGTGATAAAGTCGGGAACGTAAGTTCAAATGAAGTAAAGATTATTCTTAAACATAACAGTCAAAACACCGACCTTAAGCCAATTGGAGGATTTGTATCAGCCGTCCCGCAATTTTCATGGACGAAACCGGCAGACGTCCCTTATTCGCACATAATGCTTTCGGACGAAGAAATAAAATTGGGTAAGGAAATGTCTTTAGAATCAACCAAAGGCGTTTCAATGATTTGGCAGGCAATAACGGCGGATAATAGAATTACATACGGAGAACCGGATCCGTCAGGAATATTTACATCCGCTCCGCCGCCGCTTTCTCCCGGAAAAAAATATTCATGGCTTGTGTTTAATAATTACGGCAACAATCCGGCATATACTCCTGCAAACGATATGGTTTTACCGGCGTTTTTTTCAATTTCCGGCATACAGGGGGAGATTCCGGAAAACGTAGAACCTGTAAACAATGCGGTTCTTAATTACGTAAATGATTCTGTAATAACTTTTAAATGGAAAAAATTAGAGCCTAAAGCGTCTATTTACCGTGTTTTTGTATATGCGCTTGCGAATGTTATCGGAATTAATGCGCAAGTTTTAGTTTGGAGCGGAGAAGTTACCGCAGGACAATTTGCCGGCAAGGATACCGCTTCGCTTATTATGAATGCGAAAGATATTTTAAGTAAAAATCGTTATTCTTGGCGCGTAATTGCAGTAAACGACGACGGCAGCGCTCAGGCGGGAAGTTTATCTGATTTTTCATATTCCGCGCCTTCTGGAACGATAAGAGTACGCGCTGTCGAAGAGATTTCTTTCGGTTCGCAAAACTACAGGCAAAATTTAGGGCTTGCCGAAGTGAAATTGGAAGCGCTTCAAGGTTCACAGGAAGAAACTATGCTGTTTTTTACGGATAACAATGGTTTTGCTGAAAAAACGCGCGCTGTCGGGACGTATAAAATTATGCTTAAAAAAGAAGGTTACGAAAGTGAAAGTAAAATAATTACGGTTGCGGAAAACAGTATTGTCGATGTTGATTTTTTACTTCACAAACCATTCTCTTCTATTTATGGCAAGGTTACTGATAAAAATGGCGTTCCTGTCAATTTGGCGATAATTTCGGCAGTTTCGTATGACGGCGATACTATAAAAACGCATTCTCTTTCCGATGGGAATTTTGTATTTAGTTGCGTTCCTAAAGAATGGGTCTTGAGTGTATATAAACAGGGGTATTCAAATCTTGTGGATAGGCGTGTGGTTTTGAAAAACGGACAAAGTTTGCAACAGAATTTTTCGATTGAAAAGAATTCTTTGGTGCTTTCCGGAACAATAAAAAATTCCGACGGAGACGCTGTTATAGGAGCGGCTGTAAAAATTTATACAGACGGCGGTATGGAAGTAGCGTCTTTGCTTTCGACATCGGACGACGGCAGATTTTCGTTTCCGCTTGCGTCTGGAAATTATGTTATTTCGGCAAGTAAAACCGGATTGGTTTCGTATTCTAATTCTATTGAATTTTCTGCAAGCCAAGACAGGAATATTATTCTTTCAAGCGGCGCGGCGTTGCTTAAAGGGACGCTTTACGGAGAAAGTTGGATTACAAGTGGCAATACGCTTGAAAAAATTTCAGCGGCGGTTACAAATGCAAAGATTGAAGTAATTGATACGAGCGGTGAAAGAGTTGTTTCAACATCCGCTACCGATAAGGTTTATGGAACGTACAGCGTGAGCGTTCCTGAAAATCCGGATGCGAAATATCGTTTAGTATTTTCTGCAGACGGTTTTAATGCGTGTTCGACTTTTACGAATTCGACAATCAAAAAGAATAATACATATTTGCAAGATGTTAAAATAAACGCGTTCGCTTCAATCAGCGGAAAAGTTTTTGACAAAAGCGCAAAAGCGGTTGAAGATATTTCGGTTTCGCTCGTAAAAGACGGAATTTCGGTCGTTTCGACAATAAGCGATGTTTCCGGTAACTTCTCGTTTTTCAGAATCCCTGACGGCAAATACTTGATTTCTGCAAATGGAAGCGGACAAGCAAAAGATATTATTGAACAAGTTGCAAACGAAACCGGTATAGCGATAATAAACAATACTGTGACAATTGAGAACGGGATATTTTACAGCGGTAGTAAAATTGCAAAATCGGCATCGATAAATATTACGATGAAATCGGTTAATTCGAAAATAGTGTTGGTCGCAAGAACTGAAGAATCGGCAAATGTTAAGGATAATTCGGTCGCAATAACCGTTTATTCTCCGTTTACGAAAAGACTTGAAAACGATACGTTGAGCGGAATTGCGGCTGATCCGTCGGTTAAGTATTTTGTGAGGACCGTGTCTAATGATCCTTTAATTTTGGATTGTCAGGAAAAAATAATAAGTTTTAATGTCGGAGCGGTTGACGGTGAAATTCTTAAAGATACGATTTTGATGCCGTTTAGATATTTACAAAATCAAAGCGTTGAAATCGACAGTGCAACGTTTAAATTGTCAATGTGGAAAACAGGGATTGCGATAAATCATGATTCTGTATTTGTTTATTATAGACATAGCGGCGAAACGAATTTTAAAAGGAATAAAGGAACGGTTAATGTCGCTTCGGGCGAAATTTCGTTTGTCGTTAAGCCTCAAAAGACCGGAAGCAATATCGAATTTTATTTTGAGATTTCAGCAAATTCTGCGGTTTACGGAAACAAAACTCATCTTTATACAAAATTCGTAGGAGCGAGCCCGACCGTTATAACTCGTCTGGAACTGCTTCCGGTTGCGGCGAATGATAACGGAATTAATATTGCTCTTAACAGCAGGGCGGAAGTTTATGTTAAGGCGTATTACGGCGCGAATTTTAAACCGATTGATTCTTTGGACGCAAGTAAATTTAGTTGGAAATTAAGCGATGATAATGTTATCGGAATAAGCAAAAGCGAAAAAGACGCTTCCGTTGTGATTACAGGTAAATCTGTTGGAATATGTACGCTTACTGTTTCCTTGAATAGCGGTTATGGCTTGGATACCGCCAATGGAGTTATTCGTTCAATATCAGTTATAGTAAATATTACTTCAAGCGAAATCTCTTCTTTGAAAGTGATTCGTCTTTCTCAATCCGAGCATTCGAATTATATAACTAATGATGAAAGAATAATTTTCGGGGTTGAAGCAAAAGATAAAAATGGGAATTTGGTTTTTGTTATGCCGCAATGGATTATTACCCCAAAAAATGCGGGAAAAATTGATTCGCGAACAGGAATATTCACTCCAGACACGAATTTTATCGGCAGAGTTTTTGTCACAGCCTATATAAATTCTAAAATCCGTGATGAATTTATTTGGCATGATAGAAAAGGAATATTGGTTGCATATTCCGTAAACAATAATGCGTTTAGAGTTTATGAAGGGAATGCGGATTTGAATTTTGCCGAGAATTCATCTGTGGACGGTTCACATATAATTGTTTCGCTTGATAAACTTGATGTGAATTTTACGGAAAGAGACATTGAAGAAAGCAAAGTGTTTTTAATTTCCGATATTTTTGAATTAAAAAAAGAATTTGGAGAAAGATTTTCATTGAATGCTACAAAATCTGCCGACTCAGATCCGGTTACGCTTACTTTGAATGTTCCGCAGATATATCATAGTAATTTTAATAACGGGGTTACGGATAGCTCAAAGTTAGGTATCGCGATTTGGGACGCAGATAATTTGCATTGGGAATATATCGGACGGAACGCACAGAAAAGAGATGCTTTAGATACTGCAAGAAAATCGCTCACTCCGAAAGGCGCTTTATATGACAGCAAAAACAAGTCGCTTTCCATTCCGGTAGGCGAGTATATAAACCAATACGACAAAATTCGCGCCGGCGTTATTGCAAAAGGGTTAACTTCCGACGCTATGGTTTCCGTTAGTCCGAATCCGTTTTCGCCGTTTGTTTCTCCGATTAATGATTATGTTATTTCGGAAATGAACGCTGATGTTAAGGGGACCTGCATAAAGATTACTCCAAAAAGTAACTCTACTAAATTCAGATCGTCTGCTAATATCGGAATTTATACGGCGGAAGGGACTATAGTTTATCGTGCTACTCTCAACGGTCTTGACGCCGGACAATCGTATTATTTGTTTTGGGACGGAAGAAAGCAGTTGTCGCAAACGGAAACAAATAAACTTATTCCCGAGCCTAATACAGCGCTGTTTGTTAAAGGCGGAGAATTATGCAGAAACGGGAGATATTTTGTAAATATTACTATTGACGACGGAAAAGAAAAAAAAAGATACACAAAAGAAATAATTTTGTTTAAGTAAGAATATTCGGAGGAAAAGGTGAATATCATAAAATCGACGGTCTTTTTTGTCTGTTTGGCATTAGGATCGGTATTTGCCCAGAATGAACATCTGACGCGTATAGGCGTTTTTGATTCATATACAAACAACGGTGATTCGCTCATGGCTGTAGAGGCGGTTAGAGCGATCCGCGACGCGCTTCACGCTATAGGGAAATATGATGTGTTTACACAAGCGAGGATGGAAGAAGCGTATGTTGTTATGGGCTCTCATTTTCCTCAATACTGCCATGAGCCGCGCTGTGCTGCGGTATTTGGTTCTTCGCTTGAACTTGAGAGAATGATTTTAAGCGATGTTGCATTGAATAATGACCGCTATGCGATACAGTTGCAAATTATTGACGTTGCCAGTAAAAGAATCATAAACGAATGCAGTTTTGAGGGAAAAGACGGTGTTGCGCTTTCGGACATTGTAAAAACGGCGATTTTTCGCATACACGAAATTGATACGCTTTCTCCGCCGATTGAATTGACGAGATATTTCGGTGAGGAAATAAACAACTTAAAGCCGATGTTTATTTCTACCGCCGCATATATGGGGCTTGGGCTTTTGGTCGCGTTTTTAGATAATGAACGTCAGAGAACTTGGGTAAAAATAGATGAAAAACTTTCTAATATAGATCCGTCGATGAGAACCGTCGCTCAATCAGCCAGAGCAAAAGCAATGGGAAATTGTTATGTCGCCCTTTCAAAGGACGCGTACGGGGCGTTTTACAATCCGGCGGGCGCATCGTGGATAAATGGACCTGAAATGGCGTTGTCATACCAAGGAAGGTATGGACTTCTGAATACGGTTTCCGCTTCTTTTCTGAACAAAGCTACTCGTGAAATAGGCTTTGGTCATACGCTGATTTACAACGGTCACCCTGAAAGTTTTTATCAAGAATTGTATTTTTCTACACTTGTTTCTTATATGTTTTCAAATTTAGGGAAATTTCCTCCTTTTTCGCTTGGAGCTAACATAAATATTTCTTCTGCCCGTACAAACGGCGGCAGCGGCAGTGAGTACGACCAAAAAGGAACGGCGGTAGGTTTTGGGTTTGACGTAGGTTTTTTAATTGAATTTACGCAAAATATTGATTTCGGTTTTGTTTTCTACAATATTCCGACATATACGTTCTATAATAACGGCAGTTCATCTGAAAAAGAAATCGGCAGTGAAGTTTATAAAGAATACCGCTACAGAGAAAATTCTCCGCCATCCGTGAAACTTGGCGGTTCTTTTGATGTAAGTTACTTGACTATTCTTGTAGCCGAAGGCGAAATTCCGTTATATAAAGATCAAAATTGGCGCTTTGCCGGAGGTATAGAACAGCAGGTCGCAAATATATTACGTATTCGTATGGGTACACAGAAAGAGATTTTTACTGAGTATGAAACTCCATGGCATATTACGGCAGGACTCGGGTTTAGATTTCCGATCAAGTACAGAAAAGTTGATATAGACGCGTCTTATGAATTTCTAACCGATTTTGAACTTAGACATATATGGGATATTTCGTTAAAAATTGATTTATAGAAATTCAAACTATTTTAAGAAATTTAGTAAAACTCCTGTTTATATTGCTGAATAAACGTATTCTTTTACATATAATAAATGGTTGTTTATTATAAAATGTATAACAAATCTATTGGGGGCGGACATTAATAAAATTCCTTATTTTTTAGATGAGAAATATGAAAAAATTCTTTGGAACGAGCGTTGTCATGATGTCGATACGATTGTAATTCATGCGATGAGCGCCGTGAATGCTCATCCGAGAAATCCGTTTTCTATAAAGGAATGTATAAACATCTTTGTTGATTGTGAAGTAAGTTCTCATTATATAATTGATAGAAAAGGTAATATTTATTGTCTGGTTCCCGAAGAAAAAAGGGCGTGGCATGCAGGTGTTTCACAGATGCCGCCGCCGGATAACCGCGAAAATGTAAATGATTTTTCAATAGGGATAGAGTTAATAGGCAATGAAATAGTCCGGTTTGAAGACGAACAGTACGCTGCGCTGAATTTTTTGTTGAATGATATAAAAAAGAGGCACGATATAAAACGCTTAATTGGGCACCAAGACATTGCGACTCAAAAGTTAGTTGAAAAAGGATTGCGAAAAGAGGCAAAATGGGATCCTGGAAAGCAATTTGATTGGAACAGAGTAATAATACTGTAGAAAATTCTCGTTTTTTATCAATTAGTTAATAACTTTACCGGTTTTTGTTTGTGCATGTATTATATTATGACGAATTTTATTTAATTTATTGGAAAATATTTTATTTTGAGGGGGAATATATGGATTGGGAAGATGTCAAAAAAAACGTGCAAAAGGGCGCGGAAGTTGCAGTTGAAAAAGTTTCTCAATATTCCAGAATCGGAAAATTGAAAATGGATCAATTAGTACTTAAGAGAAGGATAGAGAAAAATTATATAGCGATAGGTTTAAGTGTATATGAGTTTTTGAAGGAAGGGAAAGGCGAGTCGGTACCTATTTCTGTTTTTGATGAATTTATTCGTGAAATAGACAATGCGCAAACGGAAATAGAAGATATAGACTGTGATATAACGAAAATCAAAGAAGAAGGAAAACCAAATTCAAACCCTGAAACCGCTTTATAATTATATTGGAAAGTTATATTTGTTTTGAGTAAAGGCGTAAATAGATTATTTTTGTTTTCTGTCAAAAAAGTTGGCGTGATCAAGTTTTTGTTAACGATAACTATTATATATTTAATCGGATGTTTGTTTTTTATTTTTATTGGTCTTTTTTATGATAAAGATTATGAAGATGTTTTGGCTACGACTAAAGATATAGAATCTAAAAATCTTTATATTTCAAGAAAAATCAAGCGCCTTAAGCCGAATTTTAGAAATTTCTTATCGGATAATTTGAGTGGAAATTATGGGAAAATGTTGCATTCGTACAATACAAATCCAATAAAACGACACGAAGATTTTATCAACACATTTTCAATTGGAGATCTTGTAAAACATTCAGATTCAATTCTTCAATATTTTGACTCAATTGCTAAAATTTCGCCGCCTTCAAAGCATATCTTGTATTGCTACCCTTTGCAGCTTCCAGTATATAGTACGGAAAAATATATAATTAGCCGTCCGTTTTCTGAAAGTTTGCCGGATCCGTTTACAGGAGAAAATAAAAAACACAACGGAATCGACATTGCCGCTCCAAGCGGAGCGTTTGCTATTATACTGCCGGCGAACGGAGATGTCTTATCGGTGAAAGACGATGTGTTTTTGGGTAAAACAGTCAAAATAAGACATTTGGACGGCTACGAAACTTTTTATGCTCATCTGGGCAGTGTTTTGGTTAAGCAGGGGCAGAAATTAAAACGCGGAACATGTATAGGATATGCCGGCGAGAGCGGTTGGGCGATTTCTCGACATCTACATTATGAATTGATTAAGAACGGAGTTAGCGTTGATCCGCTGTTGTATAATTTTAATTCTCTGTATAATTAATTTTTTGTCGGCAGATGAAAGAATCTTTTTAAATGCCAACAGAAAAGTGCAGTTTATTGCGGAAATAGAAAACGATTGGTTGACAAAAGAGCAACAGCTGATTTTTGGTCTTGCAGTTCTTAATCGCAGGTACCAGTCGCTTCGTGGCGAAGGATATTCGTTTTATTTGAGGGAGTTGTTGAAAGTTACCGGATTTAATGCCGCCGAAGCGCAGGAAATTTTGGTAAAATATAAAGATAATCCCGAAAAATATATAACGGTTTTGGAAGAAATAAAACAGAATTTGGTAAAAAATAATGAGTAAATACGAGCGCCCGCGTGAAAAAATTATTTTGAGAGAATACGATGAAAAAATCCTTGAAAAAATAAAATCCGAATTAAATATCTCCGAGATGTTCACAAAAATTTTAATGTCTCGTGGGCTTACCGATTTTGAAAAAAGCAAATTGTTTTTTAATCCGTCGCTTGAAAATCTTCACGATCCGTTTTTGTTCAAGCAAATGGGTGTGGCGGTTGAGCGTATTTTAAAGGTGAAAAAAAGCGGAAAAATTGTTATTTACGGCGACTATGATGTCGATGGAATTACCGCTGTCTCGCTTCTTTTGCGAGTCCTGAACAAAATTTCAATTACAGCCGATTGCTATCTTCCAGATCGCCTAAGCGAAGGATATGGAGTTTCAAAAAACGGAATAGATTCGATAATAAAGAGCGGTGCGGATTTAATAATTACGGTGGATTGCGGAATTACGGCGGTTGAAGAGGTCGAATACGCAAAACAAAACGGCATAGATATGATAATCACAGACCATCATGAACCTAAAGATGAAATTCCGAAAGCCGCCGCAGTCATAGACCCGAAAATCGCGGGAGAAAATTATCCGGATAAAAATCTTGCGGGAGTCGGCGTTGCGTTGAAATTGGCGCATGCGCTTTGTCAAAAATCCGGTGCGAAAGAGTTTTGGAAAGACGAGTTAGATTTGGCGGCGTTTGGAACGGCGGCGGACATAGTTCCGTTGGACGGTGAAAATAGAATAATCACAGCATTCGGCTACAAAAAAATGCAACAAAATCATAATTTGGGTTTGTCCGCTCTCATCGTAGCCCAAAATATGAAAGGAAGATCGCTTGCAACAAACGACATTATTTTCAAATTATCTCCTTTAGTGAATGCCGCCGGACGAATGGGCGACCCAAAAATAGGCGTTAAATTGTTTTTGTCAAACGATGCCGGAGAATGTGAAAATTTTGTAAAAATTCTTGTTTCGACAAACACCCAAAGAAGAGAAATTGAAGAAACAATTTCAAAAGAAGCGTTTTTGCTTGCTGAAGAAACTATTGATTTTGAAAACGAATTTGCGGTCGTCGTCGCAAAAAAAGGATGGCATTCGGGAATTGTCGGAATTGTCGCGGCGCGGCTTGTGGAACGGTTTTGCCGCCCTTCGGTTTTGTTTTCTGTCGGTGAAGATAACATTGCAAGCGGCTCAATAAGAACTTTCGGAAATTGCGACGTACTTAAAGCGCTCAACGATTGCGGCGATGTTTTGCTTTCGTTCGGCGGGCATAAATCGGCGGCCGGATTGTCGGTCAAGATGGAAAACTTGGAAATTTTTCGCAAAAAATTTAACGCCGCCGTAAAAAAACAAATAAATTTCAGTGATTTGTCACCGACGATTATCGTCGACTCGGAGATAGACGTTGTACAATTAACGCCGAAATTTTTTGAGAATCTTAAACGAATTGAACCGTTCGGACCGGCAAATATGCGTCCGGTTTTTGTCGCAAAAAATTTAAATCATAAATTTACTCCCAAAGCGATAGGGAAAAATAGCGAGCACCTGAAAATGTATCTAAATGGCGGAGGATATTCGATTGACGCGGTTGGATTTGGATTCGGCAACAGGATAGAAGAAATCAAAACGGCAAAAAATTTCACTATTTGTTTCGTTCTCGGCGAAAATACGTATATGGGAAAATCCGAATTGCAAATGGAAATCCGCGCGATAGAAATTTAGTATTCCAAATAGATCTCAAGCAATTTTTGTGAAAGCATAAGCGAATATTTTGCTTGTGTCAATTCAGATTGCGCCGATAGAAAATTATTCTGCTGCGATGCGTAATCAATGACCGTAACGTTTCCTAATTTATACATTTCTTCAATCATTTGCATATTCTCGGTTTCGGATAAAAATTGCTCGCTTGCCGAAGAAAATCGCGCAGATGCCGCTTTAATATCGGCAATTAATTGTTCTATTTGGAAACGAACGTTTTGTTGTGTCGCTTCTAATGAAATTTCCGCTTTATTCAAATTACTTTGCGCCGTAATTATTGACGATTTTGTCACGCGGTTATCTACAATCGGTATATTCAAAGAAAGTCCGACCGACGGCGAAAGATTATTTGTTAACTGCTCACCGGTATTTTGCGGTTTTTGGCGATTTAATCCTTGTGACGCTCGACTGCTGAAATCGGTCGAAATTGAAGCGTTTGCCGAAAGTGTCGGAATTTTTCCCGCTTTCGCGATTAAAAATGAAATTTGCGCAATTTCCACCGAGAGTTGCGCCGCAAATTTTTCCGCGTCAAATTTGTTATTATATATTGAATCCGCCGACAAGTTCACTAAATATGCGATTTCGTCAAAATCCGTTTCAGGATAAACTATTTCAAAATTTACGTTCTGATCTAATTCAAGCAGTTGTTTTATCTGTAAAATTGCTGAATTTAGATTGTTTTGCGCAACCGTTTCCAAATGTTTATTTTTTGAGAGCTGCGCGTTGCTTTTCGTCAAAGCCAAAGGAGTCGCTTTTCCGACTTCCGAAAGCGCTTGTTGATATTCAATTTGCTTCTGTGAAAGCAAAACCGCATCATCGGCGTTTTTCAACGTTTCCGTCGCATACAAAACGGAAATGTAATTGCGGGCGGTTTGAGAAACGATGTCTCTTTGGGAAACATCCAAAAAAAATTTATTTTGTCGCAGCGACGCTTCGGCTATCGACAGGCGATTTGTGTTTTTTCTTCCGTCGAACAAAGTAATTCCAGACGACAACCGCATAGAAATCACTCCTGCCGGATCTGAGGCGTTGTCAAACGGGGTTCCCGAAGTCGAAGCGTTTGCACCGGCGGATAAATTCGGATAAAAGACGCTTTTTGCCTGAATGATTTTCGCACTGTCCGCAACAATTGTTTCAATGTGCGAACGAATCGTTTTACTGTGTTTTAATGCGTAATCAATACATTTTTCAAGCGGCCATTGTTCCGCAAAAACCGAAATGGAAATTACAAAAACAAAAGTGAAAAACAAGTTCTTTTTCATAAAATTCTCTCTAATTTCTTAATTCAATACTTTGATATTCAAATTTACAAAAATGTTGCAAAATTTTGAATCCTTAACCTATTATTTCCCTCAAAAAACAAAAAGTTCGGCGAGTCAGGTGAAAATATATTATTTTCACTGCGATTAGACAAATGAAAGGGGAAATTATGAGGAAGATACTATTTTTAGTATCA
>JAIRUI010000023.1 GCA_031254455.1 Chitinispirillales bacterium
AAAGACCTTGAAACGCTGGCGGGTACGCAGATAAATGTTTTCAGACAGTTATTCCCGCAATATGTCAAACATAAGTTTTATTTGGGAATAGCGGGAATGTCGTTTGAAGATAATACGGAAGAAGAAGCGTTAAGACAAGGCATCGGAGTATTGCGTCCAAGCGGTGAGAATGTTGAAATTCTTGATAAAGAATTGAAAGTTTTCTGATTACGAATAAATTGTTTTTTATTTTAAAAAAGGAAGTCTTATGGGGGTTTTAAGGATTATCGGTAATATTCTTTGGTTTATCTTCTGCGGTTTCTGGCTTGGGCTCGGCTGGTTGTTTTTCGGTTTATTATGGTGCATTACAATAATCGGAATACCTGTCGGTTTGCAGTGTTTCAAGTTAAGCGGCATGGGTTTTCTTCCGTTCGGCAAAGAAATCGAAAGAGAAAACATCTCAAACCCTTTAAATATATTGCTAAATATCTTGTGGTTTATTTTCGGCGGCTTGTGGTTATCGTTAGGTTATTTTACTGCGGGAATTCTCTGCTGTGTAACTATTGCGGGCATTCCGTTCGGAGTTCAGTGTTTTAAACTGACGGCGCTGGCGTTTATGCCGTTTGGAGCGAAAGTCCTCGCAAAGAAATGATTTGATATTGCATAGCTATAACGCCGTTTTTCAAGTATGATATTCCGCGTTTATTTTTACGTAATCATAACTGAAATCGCAGGTGTGGGCGACGGCGAAAGATCCGTTATTAAATCCTAAATCGATTTCAACAAGAACAAATTTCCCGTTCATTTTTCCGGACAATTCTTTTACCGAAAATTCTGCAGGCGAACCTTTTTCAAAAACCGTCGTTTCACAAAGTTTGACAACAACGTTTTCGGGATTAAATTCCGCGCCGGAATACCCTACAGCGCACAAAATTCTTCCCCAATTCGGATCGTTTCCGAACATAGCGCATTTTGTCAAATTGGAATTGGCTACGGATTTCGCCGCAAGTTTACAGTCAAAAATATTTTTGCCGTTTGAAACTCGTATTTCCACTCTTTTGGTCGCTCCCTCGCCGTCTTCGGCTATTTTTGCGCATAATTCGTTATATACGACAAAAAACGCTTCTTCGACTATTTTTTCATCGTCTTTTGATTTTATCGAAACGCCGCTCGCCCCGTTCGCCATAACAATAACCATATCGTTTGTAGAAGTGTCTCCGTCAACGGTTACGTTATTAAACGTGCAGTCGACCGACTTTTTGTGAATTTTATCCAATTCGTCAAGTCCGATCGCTAAGTCGGTAGTGATAAATCCAAGCATTGTCGCCATGTTTGGAGCGATCATTCCCGCTCCTTTACAGCAGCCGCCTATAATAAATTTTCCGTTTGACAATTCCACCTCAAAAGCCGTCTCTTTTTGTTTTGTGTCGGTAGTCATAATCGCCGTCGCAAAGACGTTTTCGTTTTCTTTTGACAAATTTTTTGCTAAACTTGGAATAGTCGAAATTATTTTTTCGAGAGGAATAAATTTACCGATAACTCCTGTGGAAGCGGTTAAAACCGAAAATTCGTTCAAATTCAGAGTTTTTTCGACAAAAGCCGCGATTTTCTTCGCGTCGTCAATTCCGCGATTTCCTGTACAAGCGTTTGCGTTTCCGCTGTTGCAGATTACCGCCCTAATGTTCTTTGACGGCAAAATTTCTTTATTTACCAAAACACAAGCCGCTTTCACAAGGTTTGTCGTAAAAGTTCCGGCGGTATTGCAGTCAATATCGCTGTAAACTAACCCCAAATCAAAATTTCCCGAATTTTTTATCCCCGCAGTTTCACCGTTTGCACTAAAATTTTTAGCCGCACAAACCCCTCCCGGAATCGCGGTAATTTTATCTTTTGTCAAATTATTCCTTTTGTTTTTGTGTTTTTTAATAATTTTAATATAAAATAATGCATTTTCCAAGTAACTTGTATTATTTTCTTGTATTGGCAATATTATGTTCGGGAGATGTTTATGAAAAAAATAGCGCTACTATTGTTTCCGGCGGCGATAATTTTTGCACAAACCGATATGCGTTATCAGGAAAATTTAATTATAGGCTATTCCGACAGCGCCGACTATGTAATAGTAAAAGGCGATAACTTGTGGAATTTGGCAAAAAAATATTACGGCAGCGGATTTGAATGGCGTTACATTTGGGAACGCAACGAATACATCAAAGATCCGCATTGGATTTATCCGGGGAAACTATTATTTATTCCGGGAATAAGTTCAATAAAAAACGTTGAAAAATCAAGCGAAATATCCCTTTACGGCTCTTCAAAAACATTTACTCAACTTCGCGACCAAACGAGAAAATATCCTTCTGAAAAACAATTTTATTTAGTGGAAAAATATATGTATTATTTTTCGCTTGAAGCGCTTCGACAGGCGCCTTTCGTTTACGATAAAAAACACGATAAAGACGGCGGAGATATTGATATTTTTGATTATGGCGAAGTTGCAAACAATAAACGTCCGATATTGGCTCAAAATCAAAACGTTCTTATCAGAATGGAAACAGAAATTTCAAACAACGCCGATTATTTCAAAATCGGCGCACATGTGGATTTTTACTCTATACGTAACGATTTAATGTGCAAAAACGGAATTGTTTCGGAACCGGTTGCGACCGGCGTTATAAAATATGTCGATAACGATTACACGACCGTTTATATTGAAAAACTTTGGGGAGTTTTAAGAGATGGCGCTAAAATCGCTCCCACGCGTAAATACAAACCGATAGGCGAATACCTCACATACAAAAATCTTGACGATTCTCTCGAAGTACAGGTGATTGCAAGAATGAATCCGGATATTTCGCTTAAACCTTCCGAATTTTTATTTATCGACAAAGGAACGCATAGCGGTATAAATATCGGCGACCATATAACCTTTTATCAGCAGGCGCGTAAAGGAGCCAAGAAAAAATATGCGGATGAACCTGCGGCGGAAGGTTTGGTCGTAGCGGTAGAAAAAAACACCGCAACCGTCAGAACGACAAACGTTTGGGAACTTTCCTTATCAAATTCGCTTATCGGAATGCGAAACGGAAAGATTGTTGCAAAATAATAGACGCTATTTTTGATTTTTTTATTTAAATGTTGACAAAAGACGATTCTTTTGTATATAAAAAATAGGTTTCATTAAAAAGGAGTAACCTTATGATTATGAGAAAGTATCTTGGCGTAATGGTCGTATGCGTTGCGGTGTCGGCGTTTGCGGGTAATGACAAACGCGTGTACGTAGGCGCTCGCGCAGGATTCGGCATAGGTATGAGCAGTCCCGGAGAAGAATTAAAAGACATGATTACCGATGATGAATCCGCTTTCAAAAGCGGCGGTAATTCTTTTGACATCGCTCCTTTCGTAAGTTTGCAGTTGGCGAACGCGTTTGCGATACAAACCGAATTGCTATTTACGCAATACGGGCATGGCGGATTCAAAATGAAAAAAGACAGCGAATATTCCTACTACGAAGTTTACAAAAAAGGAGATTATGTGGTGTCAAGCAGACCTGCGATGGTTATCCCAATTTTGCCGAAACTGACGCTTGCCGAAGGAAAATTCTGTATTTTTGCAGGCCCTCATTTCTCTGTGAATATGGGAGATTTCAAGGCTAAAGCGAAGATTAACGGCAATAAAACGTCTGTAAAAATGACCAAAGATGAAACTAAAGAGTTAAGCGAAGACATGAAGAATCCTGTCGGTTTGACGGCGGGCGTTTCTTTCGGATTTGACGCGGGACCGGGAAATTTGTTTTTTGACGCCAGATACCTTACAGATTTGGGAAAATATAGAGATAAAAACGATAAAGACGGTAAATACGGAGTTCGCCGCGCTAAATTGGGTTTGAGCGTCGGTTACGCATTTGGATTAGGGTCAAGATAAAACAGCGGATAAACGGTGCCTGTTGCACAACTCAAAAAAGGAAGCAGGAAAGTATCATTTCCTGCTTCCTTTTTAGTATTTTCTTTATAAACAAATCATATTTAGGAGGGTATCTATGCAAGGGAAGAAAGATT
>JAIRUI010000024.1 GCA_031254455.1 Chitinispirillales bacterium
ACAGTGGGAGCGATAATTTGAGTGAAGTTGGTTGGTATAATGGTAACCAAACACATCATGTCGGTCAAAAGAAGGCTAACGAACTTGGCATATACGATATGAGCGGTAACGTATGGGAATGGTGCAGTGATTGGTATGGAAGTTATTCCACAGGTTCATTAACCGACCCGGTAGGACCATCATCGGGTTCTTACCGCGTCTTTCGCGGCGGCAGTTGGGACTACTATTCGCAGGGTTGCCGTGTTGCCAATCGCGACTACGATACGCCGTCCAACAGCTACGGCTTTTTGGGCTTCCGCGTCGCCTTCAATTCATCTCAATAACGCCGTAGGCATAGACGCTTTGAGTTGAAGGAAAAAAGAGAAAGACGGCGAAATAAGCGCGGAGAAATTTTCGCCAATTTTGTTTCGGCGGATAGTATTTTCTCAAAAACTTAACGGCAAAAAGGAAAATAATGAAAAGCGGAAACATCTGTGATTGGTTTCTTAGAGTTCTTAAAGGTGCGTTAATCGGTATGGATTTTGTTTTACCCGGAGTAAGCGGATCGGCGCTTGCCGTGGTTTTTGGACTATATGAAAGAATTGTAGAAACTGTAGCTCATATAACAAAAAATTTCGTACAAAACATTTTGTTTTTTATTCCGGTAGGAATCGGCGGAACGCTAGGAGTATTCTTAATTTCGCACCCTATGAGTTTTTTATTGAAAAATCATCAAACGCAGGTTTTATGGTTTTTTGTCGGAACTATTTTAGGAACACTGCCTGATATATGGCAAAAATCTGGAGAAAAAGGTAGAAAACCGCGTCACATAATAATAATGATTTTAACGTTTATTTTGGGGACTGCGTTTTTGTTATTTTCGGGAAACTGGGGGTTTGGGCAGTTTGCGCTTAATCCTTTAATTGCGTTTTTTGCCGGTTCGTCGATCGCTCTTGTCGCCTTAATTCCAGGATTGAGTTCGTCGAATTTTTTAGTTCTTTTCGGATTATACGAATCAATGATCGACGCGTATAAGAGTCTGAATTTTACAGTCATCGTTCCATTCTTTGCAGGGCTGGCGATTTGTATTCTTCCGTTTTCAAAAGGAATTGAATTTCTGTTCAAAAAGGCTTTTACCGGATTTTTTCATTTCGTTGTAGGAATCGTTTTGGCTTCGACCGTTTTAATCGCCGCCATCGCTTCCGAAGGCTATAATTATCTGCAGATAGGTTCTATAGTCTGCGCCGCTTCATCAATCGCCGGAATTGTTTTTGCATATTGGATGTGTCAAATCAGTAAAAAATATGAAATAAAAAAAGGCGGCTGAATTTCTCAACCGCCTTTGATTAAATTACTAAAATCCTACGCTTTCACATCGACTTTGGACTTGTCTTCGCCGGTATAAGGAATTTCTATTCCCATATTTTTTGCCCAGTTATCCAATTTTTCATAGACCGCGTTGCGCGTAAAGGTAATAACGCTCTTAATGTTTCCCGGAAGTTTTCCTCCGACAATTTTATCGGCTTCACCGAATCCGAGGTCGATAGCCGCCTTTATTTTGTCGTAAAACTCTTTGCCTTCAAGTCCGCTCTTCGCATAGAAACTTGTTGCAAAGTTGACTATTCTTTCGGCGACGGCGTCCGGTTTCCACTCGTCCGGAAGGGTATCTATTATCTGTTCCGGAGTCAATGTCTTATCGCTTTCGGAAATCAATTTGTCCCAATCAAGGTTATCCCAATCGATTTCTTCGCCGTTTACCTTAACTTTTCCGCTTGCGTTTATACCGGAATTTTTGAGAATACTACGAATAATGCTTGCTTGCAGCCGTCTGTATTCATCTTTAATAGTCCGGACAATTTCATCGGAATTGTTTTTGCCGCCACGAACAGTTTCATTCTCAGAAACCGCCTCGCCTTTTTCTTTTGAAAACACCGCTCCGTCTTCTTTTATCGGCTTTTTGACGTTTTCGTCGCCGATACCTTCCTTGCCTTTCCGCTGGTAATTAGAAGTCGTCCGAAACGATTCCGCGGAAACGTTGTTGTTTCCTACTCCTTGAATCATAATTCCCTCCTTGGTAAAATCCTATCCTTAATATATATATCGGAATTGTTTTACAAAACTTTAGTATTAACAAAGCGACATGTTCTTTTTTATTCGCGGCGATTTGCTTTTCCGTGTCGCTTCTGGTTAACCGTCATACGTTTTCAAAATTCCTTTAGCGATTTCTATTCTGGTGCTGCGAACGTCCATAGCCTGTTTCCCGATAAATCTGTGGGCTTCTATTTCGCTCATTTTCAAATTGGAAACCAAAATCAGTTTCGCCCTGTCGATTACCCTCATATCTTCTATTTTCTGCCTCAATTTACCGTTTTCTATCTGCATTTTTTTAAGACGGCTTTGCGCCGATTGAGCGAGTTTAAGGACCGACCAGAAAATCGTTTTATCTACCGGTTTGGCGACAACCAAAATACCGTCGTTTTCGGTAATTGCGGACACTTCGTCAAAAAATTCACTTTGGACGACAAGTATAACCTGCGCGATATTCTTTGACGCGATATGCCTTGCCAAATTTTCACCGCTTTCGTCGATAAGCGGAACGTTAATTATCGCCAAATCGAAATCCCGCTCCATAATCAGCCGCCGCGCTTTTTCCGCCGAATGCAAAACGCTGATATTTTCGCAAGACGCCGCTTTAAGAATTTCGGTAAAAAAAACGGCGCTTTTTTCAGCGTCTGAAACTATCAGAGCGTTTTCCATATTTAGTCGCCGTCTTTCTTATACGCAGTCGAAAAATCTCTCTTTGTAAAACTTCGCCTTGTCGGTAAGGGCTAAGTCGAATTCCGTCACTTCGTTTTTCTTTATCGTAATATATTTCAAAAGCAATTCCTCTCCGACTATATTTTTAACGAATGGGCTGTTTTGCGCCAAACTTATCGCTTCTTTCAAACTTGCGGGCAGACGAACGAGATTTTTTGTCAGGTCTTCGTTTGCGGAATACAAATCAATATTAAGGGGCGCCGGTAAAGTAAGTCCGTTTTCTATCCCGTCAAGTCCTGCCGACATTATTAAAGCAAAAGCAAAATACGGATTAAGCGACGGATCGGGCGAGCGTAATTCCATTCTTACTTTTTCGCCGGACGCCGCAGGGATTCTGACAAGTTGCGAACGATTCTGGTGAGACCATGACACAAATTTCGGCGCTTCAAATTCACCAAAACGCTCGTACGAATTGACAATCGGGTTTAAGAATAAAGTCATTTCCGGTGTTTTAGACAATATGCCGGCGATAAAACTTTCCGCCGCGTTTGATTGTCCGCCCTCTATGTTTCTAAAAATATTAACTCCGTTTTTAATAAGCGAAATATTAACGTGTAAGCCGTTTCCCGCCGTTTGCGGTATAGGTTTTGGCATAAAAGATGCATATAAGCCGTTACGAGAAGCGATCGCTTTTACTACCGATTTAAAGTTTAGCAAATTATCGGCGCAATTCAGCGCTCCGCCGAACTTGAAATCGATTTCATTTTGTCCGGGTCCGCGTTCGTGGTGAGAACATTCCGGCGTTATTCCCATTTCATCAAGCGTCAGGCAGATTTCGCGGCGGATGTTTTCGCCTTTGTCAAGCGGCGAAATATCAAAATAACCGCCTTTGTCAAGCGGTGTTTCGGTCGGTTCGCCGTTTTCATCGGTTTTGAAAAGATAAAACTCGCATTCCGCGCCGATTTTGCAAAAATAACCCATTTCTTGACAGCGGTTTTCGGCTTCTTTCAGTAAATTTCTGGTGTCGTAGTGAAACGGCGTCGCATCGGGATTTTTAATGTCACAGAAGAAACGTGCGACTCTGCCGGTTCCCGGACGCCATGGCAATATCGCAAGTGTTTCGGGGGCTGGGAAAAGCAATAAATCGGATTCGGTCACGTCTCGAAAACCTTTGATTGCGTGAGCGTCGAATAACACGCCGTTTTCAAAAGCGGACGGTAATTCTTCTGATACGATAGAGATATTTTTTTGAAATCCGAACAGATCGCAAAAACCCAAACGAATGAATTTTATGTCGTTTTCTTTGACGAATTCTAATATTTCAGATACTGCGCCGTTCATTTTTTTACCTTTCGTTCAAACATAAAAAATTGTTCACTAAACAATGCCGTCTTGCTTAGCTTTTTTGTTTTCTAATTTCTGCTTTGCTTTGAACAACATCATACTGACGCGGGAAAGAATATTCACTTCGTTATCGCCGGACGTTTCAATCGGCAAAAAGTTTAAATTCGGATACATTGCGATAATTTTGCTTTGAACGCCGTCGGAAACGCCGCTTGACGGCATACAGCCAAACGGTTTCACAGAAATAAACCCATCGACTTTGTCGTGATAATAAATCGCCTCGGCAATTTCCAAATTTCCTTCGCCGCCGAAAATTGAAGTGTGATAATGTTCGTGTCCTAATTTTGCCAATTCGTCCAAATCATGAATTTCACCCCGTCCGCCGAATTGCTTTTGATTAAAAAAGAAATTCAAAAGATTATATATTATCTCCACAAAAGCGTTTGAAAAATTTTGCCTTTTGATATAATTTTTACAAAATTTCGCTTCCTTATCGTTTTTTGCGTATTTCAAATGCTCAAAATATCTGTAATTCTTGCTCCAACCCTCATAGATTCCGCGCTGTGTAAACATTCCCGGAATTACCTCGCAGTCTTCGTCGGCTATGAATCTGCGTAAATTGTAGTTCCCGTCGCCGTGAGCCAGATTCGCAAAAATCTCACCCGTTACAAAAATCAGCGGAATTTCCTTGTCAATCTTCTCAATTTTTGCGATTTTTTTACCAGCTTTATGCAGGGCGATAGGCAGTTTGAAAATATAAAAGCGGCTCATAAACGCTTTTAAAAGGTCGTTTTTGCATTCGTCAATGACTTTTATTGCCGCGGTTTTATCTTTTGCGTACGGACGAATCGCACATTCCGCGATATGAATAAAATCGCCCAATATGAAACTTAAAACGAAATGGATTTTGAAATACGGAGAAAATTTGAACGCGGAGTTTTTAGGCATCGGCGGATCCTGAATAATATCCGAATTGAAAATCAATATACGAAAGTCTTTGAAACCCATCGCATTCGTAACTTTCAAATATTCTTCGGGATACATCCCGTATCTGCAAGGACCGCATTGTCCGCCGCCCGAAATAAAAACATATTTTTCAACAATTTCGTCTTTACTCAGACGCTCTTCTTTTTCAATCCGCAAAAGTTCGTCGATAAAAGTTCCTAATGTGAAATATACAGGATTGCACTGCATTCGCGTTCCGTATTCGCGCCCCAGCAGAAAGTCGTCTTTTGTGTGGTTCCCCAAATCGCGGTATTTGTAACCGCGGCGATGAAAATACGCCTGTAAAAAGAACGATTTGTTTTCTTCAATCATATTGTAAAGAATTGTGACTTTTTTCTTGTCTTTTTTATCCCAAACCGGATTTCTAAATCCTTCCCACTGTTCTTTCTTCACAAATTTTGGCGCAATTACGTTTTTCATTTTCTCCCGACTTTTTACTGAAAAATACTATTCGCCGTACAAAAAAACAAAAATGAACGGACGAAGTTAATTCAATGGGACTTATAAGATATGTCGCCATAAATAATTTTCCGTCTCCGATGTTTTATCTTCACCGTCATCAAACGGTATTGAAAGTGTCTGGGCAGTATTTAAGCGCGGTATGTATGGCGTGTTTCATAACGTTTCTGATAAACATTTGCAAAGATACGCTAATGAGTAGGCGTTTCGTTTGAATGACGGTAACTGTAGATACAACACAATGGATAGAATTGACGGTATACTTGCAGGATGTCGGGGAAAGAAGTTATCCTATAAGATGTTGACCGGGAAGGTAGCGGCATAACAAAATATAAAAACACAGTTAATTTGAATTTTTCTGACAAACAAATAGTATTTTACATGGGTTTTTGTGAAAAAGCGGGATTTTTGCGATTAATAAGGAGAGAAGAATGGCTAATTCGGTTGTTATAGGCTCGCAATGGGGTGACGAAGGTAAAGCCAAAGTAATAGATTATCTTACTGAAAAGGCGGATATTGTAGTCAGGTATCAGGGCGGAGCGAACGCCGGGCATACGGTCATAGTGGACGGCAAAAAATTTGTTTTTCACATGCTTCCCAGCGGAATAATTTCCGCAGAAAAGATTTGCGTAATCGCTAACGGGGTTGTTTTTGACGCACAACAGTTTTTGTGTGAAGTCGATGATCTTTCCAAACAAGGCGTAAATATTGAGAATCGCTTATTTGTCTCAGATATCGCTCATTTGGTTTTACCATACCACAAAATCGTCGATTGCGCACGCGAAGAAATGCTTGCAAGAGAAAGCGGGAACAAAATCGGCACGACGGGAAGAGGTATAGGACCCGCTTATTCAGATAAGTCGATTCGCTGTGGAATAAGAACCGGAGAATTGCTGAATTTTGATATGTTTGTTAAAAGATTTACGCAGCAGTATAACGAAAAAAAGAATTTGGTCGAGCGATTCTACAAAGCGAAATTTGACTTGTCGCTTGACGAAACGATTGGACAATATCGTGAAATCGCAAAGAGGATAACTCCGCTTTTGAAAGATACGGCATATTTTCTATTTGAGCAAAGCCGTAAAGGTAAAAAATTGCTTTTTGAAGGCGCTCAGGGCAATTTTTTGGATATCGACCACGGAACTTATCCGTTTGTCACAAGTTCCAACACGTCTATCGGTTCGGTTTCTACGGGAAGCGGCGTTGCGGCGAACGAAATAGACGAAATTATAGGCATAGTAAAAGCGTACACTACACGAGTCGGAAACGGTCCTTTCCCAACGGAATTATTTGACGAAGACGGCGTAAATTTGCAGACTATAGGCGGCGAAAAAGGCGCGACGACCGGCAGGGCGCGTCGCTGCGGTTGGCTTGATACGGTTTTGATCAGAAAGTCGATTCAACTGAACGGATTCACAAAATTGGCGATAACCAAATTAGACGTGCTTAATACGTTCAAAAAAATAAAGATTTGCACTAAATACGAAATCGACTCAAAAATAGTCGAGCGGTTTCCGACTTCTATAGACGATTTGGCGAAAGCGAAACCTATTTATGAAGAATTTGACGGCTGGGAATGTTTACTTGACGACTGTAAAAGTTTTGACCAACTTCCCGAAAACGCCAAAAAGTACCTCAATCGGCTTAAAGAATTATGCTATGGCGTCGAATTTAATATGGTTTCCATCGGTGCGGATAGAAACCAAACGATAGGAATCGGATAAATGCGTCAGGAAATTACGCTCTCGCTGATTGCGTTGGTGATTTTGATTACGGCGATTTTTCTTGGGAAAAGCAGCGAGATATATAATTCGCAGTATTCGGTTAAAGAAAAAATCGGTTTCACCGCTTCCGGCGAGTCGGTTATTTGGGTATATAACGGGTGCGGAAGACCGAGAGTAGCCGAAAGGGTTACCAATATTTTACGAGATAAAGGATTTGACGCTTACAATAAAAGAAACATGCCTATGCAGACTTATTCAAATACGCTTGTTATTTCACGAACGGGCGATATGAAAACTGCAAAAAGCGTTGCGGAACATCTTAACGTGAAAAATCCGTTTTTTTTAATCAGCGATGTTGAAACTACAAACGAAATCACCGTGATTGTCGGCGATTCTTTTAGGGAGTTGGAATGAATATTGAAGAAAATGAAGAAATCGGCGCTCTTGTGAAATTCTTGAAAGAAGCGAAGGCGGAGGATATTACCATAATTAAAACCGATGTCGAGAAAACTGAAACGGATTTTGTGGTTATTTGTAAAGGCGCGGTATTTGTTCACGTTTCGGCGATAGCGCAAAGCGTAAAAGCGCAATTCAAAAAGGAATTAGGCGTTTCTCCGATAATTTTTGAGGGACGCGAACACGGGCGTTGGATTTTGTTGCATTATTCTTTTGCGACGATTCACGTTATGCTGCAAGAACTTCGCGATTATTACAAAATCGAAGAAATTTATAAAGATTGCGAGCGTTTGGATATTGAGTAAGATAAAGAGAATTTGAAAAATGTATAATATGGTACGAAATAAAGAATTGTCTAATTTTTTTGGAACGGTTACGCTCAAAGGTGAACGGATTGAGGCGAATTTTGAGAGTAACGCAAAACCAATGTTATTTTATCAACACCAAAACGGGCAATTATGGCAAGGCGACAGTATAACGTGGCTAAAATCACTTTCAGCAGAAAGCGCGGATGTGATTTTTGCCGATCCTCCATACAATATAAAAAAAGCGGATTGGGATAATTTTGAAAGTCAGGAAGAATATATCAAATTTTCCATGCAGTGGATTGAACAGTCCGCACGAATTTTAAAGCCAACCGGTACGCTTTTTGTGTGTGGATTTTCAGAAATTTTGGCAGATTTGAAACATCCGGCAGCCAAATATTTCAAATCATGCCGGTGGGTAATATGGCATTATAAAAATAAGGCAAACCTTGGTAAAGACTGGGGACGAAGCCATGAAAGTATTTTGCATTTTCGTAAAACAAAAGATTTTACGTTCAATATCAATGATATTCGCATCCCTTACGGAGAGCACACGCTGAAATATCCAAGCCATCCGCAAGCTGAAACAAGCCAGTATGCGAACGGTAAAAACGGTAATCATATTTGGGAACCGCATCCGCTTGGCGCAAAACCAAAAGATGTGCTGGAAATTCCGCAGGATATTATTGAAGTGCCGACAACATGTAACGGAATGCACGAAAAAACGCCGCATCCGACACAAAAACCGGAAGAATTATTACGTAAATTGATTTTAGCGTCTTCAAACGTTGGCGATGTCGTTATTGACCCGTTTTGCGGTTCGGGTACAACGCCGGTTTGTGCCGATCAGTTACAGCGCAGATGGATGGCTTGCGATTTGTCGCCCGAATATCTGGATTGGGCTGCCAACCGCATTGAATTAGTCGAAGATTGGAGCATTGAAAAATGGATTAGATACGATTTGGAAAATCAAAAAAGAAGAAACTCAATACGATGAAACTGAAAGAACTTATCAATAAAGCCAAAGACAAAAGCGCTTTTAGCGATTTGAACGCATACATCAAATTTTGCGATGAATACCTGCACTACATCGGCGGCAATTTGCAGGCGGTCATTGTTTCGCAAAACGAAAATCATTATCGTTTTTTTCAATACGGAAAAGATGGCGATTTCCAAATTACGCGACCAATTAATTCAAATCTGATGTACGATGCGAATAATTTTTCAAAAGTATCAAAAGAGTTTTTGAAAATATTGCAAACTGTGAAAACTATTGACAAAAACGATATGTCTATTCGCGATGTTTTAAACAATGTAACATACACCGTTCAGCAATCTGTTGGTTCCGCTTTGGACGGGTTGCCTGCCGGACAGTCGAATACCGCTCGTAAGTTGAACGGCGATTTGTTTGAACATTTTATCCGTTTAATTATTCGTGAAATCGGCAAAAAATCAATACCAAAATATATGAATATGGATTTTAGTGGAATAATATAATTTTCAACGGCGAAAAATAATATTTTCCAGTAAAAAATGAGGATGGAATATGAAAGCGTTTATTATACTTGAAGATGGAAAAGTGTTTGAAGGAAAGTCGTTTGGAGCTGTCGGCGAGGCGCTTGGCGAGGTGGTTTTTAACACCAGTATGTGCGGCTATCAGGAAATTTTGACCGATCCGTCGTATAAGCGGCAAGCGGTTTTGATGACTTATCCTATGATTGGAAATTACGGTGTAAATCTTGAAGACGCGGAAAGTCAAAACGTTTTCGTTTCGGGATTTATAGTAAAAGAGGCGTGCAAATATCCGTCAAACTTTATGTCCGTCGAAACGCTTGGCGATTATCTAAAGAAAAACGGAGTTATCGGAATAGAAAACGTGGATACCCGCGCATTGACCAAACACATTCGCTTAGCCGGTTCTATGAAAGCGGTTTTGTTTGCAGGCGACAAAACGCCCGATTTTGAAAAACTTGCTCAAAGAGCCAAAGATTGGGAAGGGACGGATAAAATCGACACCGTCAAAGAGGTTTCTACGCAAAAGGAATATATTTTTGAAGGAACTTTCAACCGCCCGATAACTGTCAGTCCGAAATACGACATAGTAGCGATTGACTGCGGAATAAAAATGAATATTCTGCGGATTTTTGCCGATTTGGGATGCAAGGTTTGCGTCGTTCCCGCAAGTTTCGGCGCAGAGCGAATTTTGGCGAAAAATCCGGACGGGGTATTTATTTCCAACGGACCCGGCGACCCGTCGGTCGTAGCCTATGTTATCGAAACCATTCGTAATTTAATCGGCAAAAAACCTCTTTTCGGCATTTGTTTGGGGCATCAATTATTAACTTTAGCGCTTGGCGGAAAGACATATAAACTTAAATTCGGACATCACGGTGGAAATCATCCCGTGAAAAATTTGGCGACGGACGAAGTAGAAATTACTTCGCAAAACCACTGCTTTTGCGCGGATTTGAATTCACTCGACGGTAAAGTGAAAATGACGCATGTAAACTTGAACGATCGCACTTGCGAGGGAATTTATGACGACGAGAAGCGAATAATTTCAGTTCAATATCATCCTGAAGCGTCGCCCGGACCGCACGATTCCAATTATATATTCAGAGACTTCTTGAAAATGATTGACGCTTCCCGCTCTCAAACAAAAACGCTTTAGCGTAAGAGTTTTCTATTAGCGCCGGATTTTCGGGAATGTTTATTTCTACAAACAACATTTCGCAGTGTTGAGAAAGCATAAGTTTTATCGTTCGTAAGCATAAATCCATATCCGAGAAAATTACTTTGTTTGCGCCCTTGATACCGAAAGTTATTGATATTTCGGCGATTGGCGACGAGGCGAGCGTCGCACTGAAATATGCGGGGGACGCAGAGTTCTGTACGATTGTTTGCATAAATTCCTTGTCTCTCATAAACGAGCCGATGTTTGTCAGCAAAACGATTGAGCATTCTACGGGATTTTTTACTTTACCGTTTTCTATGGCGAGCGCCGCCGCGCCGAACGCCAATTTATCGGCAAACGCCAATTTTCCGAAAACAGGATGTTTTTGCGAGTAAACCTCTTGGCGAGATATTTCCGTAAGCGGCTTTTCTCTTTTTATAATGCTTTTTGGGGTGACAATCTTGTGTTTGTCGATGTGCGAATAACTATTTGTAATGAAATTATATGGATTGTTAAAATACATTTTTCCCCTGTTTTTACTTAAACCAAAACGGTTTACGCTTAACTTGCTTTGAACCAAATGCTTTTTGTCGTCGTCGTTTCGCCTGTCAATGTTTCCATAGTTTATAGCCCATGTTCAATCTGTATTTATGCCGCCGTTATGTAAAATAGTATTTGGTAGATAAAAATTGTCAACCCTTTCTACTTTCGTTCGTCAAATATTATTTTATTACCGTTTTGTGCGTCAGGGAATTATGTGAGAATCATAAACAGTCACAGCTGCCGTAACAAGCCGTAAAAGAATCTTAAATCAAACGCCACTGAAGATTTTGGGAAGGCATAAGATTCAATGGCTTTTAGTCGGAAGACCTTCACAAAACGTATCTAAGCGATTTTGCTGATGACGAAATTGCAGAACTTTTTGTTTCTCGGAGTTAAAATGAGTTACAATTCGGCGTATTGTCGAAGAATGACGAAAAACAAATCGGTTGTCTATGTGCGAGCGGCGGCAAATTTTGCCGATGCAAAACTTTGCTCGTCTCAAAATTACCATTATTGTCAAACAAAATCACAAAAACAGGAGGATGATAAAGAAGCGAAAATATAAATAAACGCATAAAAAACTAAAATTTAAACAATGTACATTAAATATGTACATCTACGAAAATTTACAACAGGAGTAAAAGAAATGAAAACTTCAATTATCGGTTATCCCCGTATCGGAGAAAACCGCGAACTTAAATTTTGGACGGAGAATTATTTCAAAGGAACGGTACCGGAAGAAGCGCTTCTGTTGAACACAGAAAAACTGCGCTTAAAACATTGGAATAAACAGACCGACAACGGCATAAGTTTTATACCGTCTGGAGACTTCTCATTTTATGACGGGGTTCTTGATACGGCGGTTTTATTGGACATTATTCCCAAGAGGTATCGCGAGTTAAATCTTGGGCGGTTTGATACGTATTTCGCTATGGCGAAAGGTTATCAGGGCGAAAGGGGAGACGTCAAGGCGCTTTCGATGCGCAAATGGTTCAACACTAATTATCACTATATAGTCCCAGAAATTGACGACGACACGGTTATGAGCCTCAAAGGAAACAAGTTGTTTGATGAATTTTTACAGGCAAAAGCGAACTGGATTTGCGCAAAGCCGGTTATAACAGGCGCTTTTACGCTCCTGAAATTAGCGAAATATCAAAAAAAGCATGCAGGCGATTTCGTCGAACAGATTGTTTCGGTTTACACCGAGATTATTAGGCGGCTGAGCGAATTAGGCGCTCAGTGGTTACAGATAGACGAGCCCGTACTTGTTACGGATTTAACCGCCGAAGACATTTCGCTTTTCAAAAAGATTTACACCGGCGTTCTGAAGAATAAAGGCTCTGTAAAAGTGTTGTTACAGACATATTTCGGAGACATCCGCGACATTTACAAAGGGGTCGTTTCTCTTGCGTTTGACGGAATAGGGCTTGACTTTATAGAAGGAAAAGAAACGCTTGCGCTTGTAAAAAAGCACGGTTTTCCCTCTGATAAAACGCTGTTTGCGGGAGTTGTAAACGGTAAGAACGTTTGGCGCAACAACTATCAAAAAACGCTTGACTTATTGGGCGAAATAAAAAAACATGCGGCGCAGGTCGTTCTCTCGACGTCGTGTTCTCTGCTTCATGTTCCTTATACTGTAAGCGTTGAGGATAAATTGCCTCAAAAAGCCAAAAACGCTTTTGCCTTTGCCGAAGAAAAACTTACGGAGCTGGCGGAACTTGCAATGCTTGCAGAAGATGCGAATTATGCAAACTCTTCCGCCTTTAAAGCGAACTTAAGTTTGCACGAAAGTTTAAAGCAAAGCGCAAACACAAACGTTCAAAGCAGAGTTTCGGCGCTCAAGAACGAAAACTACATACGCTTACCCGAAAGATCGAAACGTTTTGCCGTTCAAAGAGAATTTTTGCAAATTCCTCTTCTTCCGACAACCACAATCGGTTCTTTTCCGCAAACCGCCGAGGTTCGGGCAAACCGTAACAGGTTACGCAAAGGGGAAATTACAAAAACTCAATATGAAGCCAGATTAGACGGACTTTTGGCGGGCGTGGTTAAACTGCAGGAAGAAATAGGGCTTGACGTGCTTGTTCACGGAGAGTTTGAGCGTAACGACATGGTGGAATATTTTGGCGAGAACCTCGCAGGCTTCCTCTTCACGCGCCTTGGGTGGGTGCAATCTTACGGAACGCGCTGCGTAAAGCCTCCGATTGTTTTCAGCGACATAAGCCGTCAAAGACCGATAACGGTAGAAACTTCCAAATACGCGCAAAGCCTTACGGATAAGCCCATGAAAGCGATGCTTACCGGACCGATAACGATACTTAACTGGTCTTTTCCGCGCGAGGACGTAAGTAACAAGGAACAGGCGACGCAAATCGCTTTGGCGATGCGCGACGAAGTACTTGACCTTCAAGATGCCGGGTTGAAAATAATACAAATTGACGAAGCGGCGCTACGCGAGAAACTTCCTCTGCGTAAATCGGATTGGCACGGCGAATACTTAGACTGGGCGATACCGGCGTTTCGTCTTACTCACAGCGGTGTAAAGCCCGAGACTCAGATTCACACTCACATGTGTTACAGTGAATTTGAGGATATTATAAAGGAAATCGACGAGATGGACGCGGACGTAATTACCTTTGAAGCCAGCCGCTCGTCTCTTGGAATACTGTCGGCGATTAAAGAGAGCGGATTTGAGACGGCGGTAGGACCGGGCGTATATGACATACATTCTCCGCGCGTACCGTCGGAGGAAGAAATAACTGCGGCTATAAAAGCGATTATACAAACCGTACCCGTTGAAAAGGCGTGGGTTAATCCCGACTGCGGACTGAAAACCCGCGGCAACGCAGAAACCGTATCGAGTCTTAAGAATCTTGTATCTGCGGCAAGACGAGTAAGGTGTGAATTGCAGAAGTGAAAAATATTTGAATACGAGAGATTATCCTGTTTTCGGTAATCGTCAAATATTATTTTACTACCGTTTTGTGCGTCAGGGAATTATGTGAGAATCATAAACAGTCACAGCTGCCGTAACAAGTCGTAAAAGAATCTTAAACAAATGTCACTGAAATTCGTTTCGGGAAGGCATAAGATTCAATGGCTTTCAGTCGGAAGACCTTCACAAAACATATCTAAGCGATTTTGCTGATGACGAAATTGCAGAACTTTTTGTTTCTCGGAGTTAAAATGAGTTACAATTCGGCGTATTCGTATTGTCGAAGAATGACGAAAAACAAATCTGTTGTCAGTATGCGGGCGAAGACAAATTTTGTCTGTGCACAACTTTGCTCATCCCAAAATTATCATTATTGTCAAACAAAATCACAAAAACAGGAGGATGCCGAACAAAATTAACATTTAACGTGGTTTAGGCGATAAAAGAATTATCGCCGATATAAGTTTCACAAAAAACGACAATAAATTATTGTCGAAGTATAATTAACATAAACAAAAAGAGGAGATTTTTAATGCTTAAAAGCAAAATTTTCAAGGTAATGGCGGCGATAGGAATCGCTGCGGGGCTTGTCTCGGCGCAAACCGTATGGGACGGAACGACCGACATAACATGGTACACAGCAAATACGTCTGCAAGTACCTACACAATAACGACCGCCGAGCAGTTGGCGGGCTTGGCGGCTTTGGTAAACAACACCGCAGGACAAGACGCCGCAGTTTCTTTTCAGGGTAAAACCATAACGCTTGGCGCAAATATTGTGCTTAACGATGTAAGCGATTGGGAAGACAGTTGGGGTACTTGGGCAACCGCAGCGCCTACAGATCTTAATCCTTGGATACCGATAGGAACAACCGCTGTTCAGCAATTCCAAGGAACTCTTGACGGCGCCGGATATGTTGTCAGTGGCGTTTATATCAACACGACCAGTAATTATAAAGGATTATTCGGGTATGTACACGAAAACGGAAAGGTAAAAGATATTGGCATAACCGCATCGTATGTTAAAGGAAGCGATTACACCGGCTCGCTTGTTGGACATAATGGTGGAGTCGTAAGCAATAGTTACAACATCGGTTCAAAAGTTACAGCGGGAAACTCGGATTACGTTGGCGGATTGGTGGGCTATCTTTCGGGTAGTATAAATAATTGTTATTCCACAGGTTTGGTAACCGGCGGCGGAACTACTTATGGCGGCGGTTTGGTTGGGTATCTATCCGGCGGCACAGTAAGCAACAGTTACCACGATACGCAAACAAGCGGTAAAACAAACCAAGCAAATAAAGGCGAAGGCAAAACTACTGTAGAAATGCAAACTCAGGCGTTTGTGGACGGCTTGAATTTTGTCGCAGGTCGTTTATCGGCGAACGAATGGGAGTACAATAACGGAAATTATCCTACGTTAAAACATCAAACAGCCGCAGACCCTTTGGCAGGCAAATTTGACAGCGGCAGCGGAACGGAAGAAAGCCCGTATATAATAAAAACGGCGCAGCAATTAAAAAATCTCTCTGAGTTTGCCGACAAAACAAATTTCAACGGATATTATTTTAAACTCGGACAAGATATTACATCGGTCGGAAGTTTCACGGCTATAGGAAGCGGCGCTATTCCGTTCAACGCAAACTTTGACGGCGATAACAAATTTATAGACGGAGTTTCAATTGATGAGATTTCGGACTATCAAGGATTATTCGGATACGTAGGCGCTAACTTCACTTTAAAAAATCTCAACGTGAACGATTCCGAAATCAAAGGGAAAGACTATGTCGGCGGATTGGTTGGATATATTATCGCCAACGTAGCGGCAAAGATAGATAATTGTTCTTTTAGCGGCGCAGTAGAAGGAACAGGAGAAAACGTCGGCGGCTTGGCAGGTTTTAACGGCGGAACGATAACAGGCAGTCATTCGGCAGGTACGGTAATAGGAACAAACAAAACCGGCGGACTTGCAGGCGTTAACGGCGGAACCGTCGGCTCAATAAGCGGCAGTTATTCCGCAAGTACGGTAACTGGAGAATCTTATACCGGCGGACTTGTAGGACAGAACCAGCGTCCGATAAGCGCAAGTTATTCAAGCGGCGTTGTAAATGGCTTTATGAATGTCGGCGGACTTGTAGGAGAAAACAGCGATACTATAAACAACAGTCATTCCACCGGTAATGTGATTGGAGAAAACGAGCATGTAGGCGGACTTGCAGGGACAAACAATAAAATTATAAACAACAGTTACTCCACCTCAACAGTGACAGGAGTAAATAACGTCGGCGGACTTGTCGGTAGAAATACCACAGACAAAGGCGTTATACAAAGCGGTTATTCCGCAGGTAAGGTGGAAGGAAGCGGTGTCAATGTCGGCGGACTTGTGGGAAATAATAGCAACGTTTCAAAGATAGTCGGCGGTTATTACGATAAAACCGTAAACAATACTTTGAGCGACCCAAGACAAGAGGGTAAATTCACACCGGATATGAAGACCGATCTTTTTGTGAGAGAACTCAACAGTATCTCGGCTATGTTATCAATGAACAAATGGGTTATTGACGTTTCAGTCAATAACGGCTATCCGACTATAAGCAATGACCTCGCAGAAAAGGACATAGCCTTCTTTTTTGAAAGCGGAGCCGGAACACAAGAAAGCCCGTACATAATAAAAACGTCTCAGCATTTGAAAAATCTTTCGTTTCTTGTAGATTTCGGAAACAGTTTTCAAGGGGAATTTCTTAAACTTGGAAATAACATTGAACTGAACAGTACAGAGAACTGGACTCCGATAGGAACTTATAACGGCGGCGGCACCCCTGTCAATAAACCGTTTAACGGGACTTTTGACGGAGACAACAAAACTGTCAAAGGTGTTTTTATTGATAACACATCTATTAACGCTCAAGGACTGTTCGGGGCTTTAGGCGCTAACGGAACTATAAAAAACCTCGGTGTAATTGAGTCTTCAGTTAAAGGAAGCGGCGCCAATATAGGCGGACTTGCGGGATATACTGCGTCAGGTGCAAAAATAGACAATTGTTTTTTCAACGGCGCGGTTATTGGAACGGGAAATTTTACCGGCGGTCTTGTAGGTTTTAATGGCGGTGCGATAAACAACAGTTATTCTGCAGGTACGGTAAACGGAGCGCAATATACCGGCGGGCTTGCTGGTGGTAACCAGCCAGGCACAATAATCGGCAGTTATTCTATTAGCACGGTGACGGGTACTAATTCTGTCGGCGGATTAGTAGGAAGACACAGTAACAGCCCCGGAATTATAGATAACAGTTATTCAACCGGTACGGTGAATGGGAATAATTTTGTCGGCGGACTGGTAGGAGAAAACAGCGGACCTATAAAAAACAGTTATTCTACTGGCGCGGTAAAAGGTAATGCCGATGTCGGCGGACTGGTAGGGGGTAGCGTAAGCACCGCTATAAGCAACAGTTATTCTACCGGCGAAGTGGAAGGAATAACCAATGTCGGCGGATTTGCAGGACGTATCTATGGCACAAACAGTCAGACAAACAGCAGTTATTCCGTCGGCGAATTGACCGGAACTATCTCTTTGGGCGGACTTATAGGGAATTATTCCAGTTGCAACAGTTGTATGATAAACAGCGCTTACTACAATAATACCGTAAACAGTAGTCTTGATGACCCAAGAAACGAAGGTAAATCTTCGCAAGATATGAAAAAACAGGATTTTGCGGATGAACTGAATATTATTGCCAGCCTTTTATCGGCGGCGAACGAATCTATGAACAAATGGGTTGTCACCGGTTCAAACAACGACGGATATCCCACTTTAAGCAAAGAAGTCGCTACCGCTGACTTATCTCAGTATTTTGCAAGCGGAAACGGAACAGAGACAACCCCGTATTTAATAACCACAGCAAAACATTTGGAAAATCTTTCGTGGCTTGTAGATTTCGGAATAAATTTTCAAGGAAAATTCGTTAAACTTGGAAACGACATTGCGCTTAACGATACGGAGAACTGGGAAAACTGGAATACGTCTCCGCCCGCTAATTCTTGGACAAGGATAGGAACAACAGATACAAAGGCTTTCCAAGGAACTTTTGACGGCAACGGCAAGGTAGTGAGTGGAATGTATTATTATACAAGCGGTACTGCCGACCGTAATGGTTTGTTTGGGGCTTTAGGTTCCAACGGAACTATAAAAAACCTTGGCGTAACAGATTCTTACATAAGTTGCGGAGGAAGTACTTATTGGGTAGGTGGAATTGTAGGAGATAATTACGGCACTGTAAGCAACTGTTATTCCACGGCTTGGTTATCGGCGCAGCAATATGTCGGCGGACTTGTCGGACGTAATCAGGGTACTGTATTTAACAGTTATTCCACCGGCAAGGTAAACGGAACCTCCAATATCGGCGGGTTTGTCGGTCAAAACTATTACTCAGCCTCATCAAGAACCGGAAGAATAGAGAATTGTTATTCTACCGGCGCGGTAACAGGGACAGGTTCTAGTATCGGCGGATTTGTCGGAAATTTTGTAACCAATAGTATAATAACCAACAGTTATTACGATAAGACTGTAAACAGCGCTCTCACCGATTCCAGAAGCGAAGGCAAATATACGGATAAGATAAAATTACAACAGACTTTCATCGGCTGGGATTTTGAAGGTGTTTGGAAGATTAACCCAAAAATTAACGACGGTTATCCGCATTTGCAGGGCTTTACTTATGTCGAAGACCACAGAAGTTTTGAAGAAATCTGTATTGCCAATGATAAAGTATGGGACGAGGGCTGCCAAAACTGCGTAACCGATGAAGAGCGTAGCAAAGAGATTTGTGCTTCAACCGGCGGTGTTTGGGAAACCAAAATCGACAAGTGCAGGACTAAAATTGATTGGTATGACGAAAAAAGCAGTCCGTTTACAGTTTCAAGCGTTAGAGATTTACAAGACCTTGAATACTTAGTAAACGAGGGGATTGACGATTTCGCAGACAAAACGATTCGATTGAGCGCAAATATCGCTTTGAGCGGAAACTGGACTCCGATAGGTATTAGCGCAGGTATTTCTTTTAGGGGAACTTTCGACGGACAGGGCAAAACCATATCCGGTTTATCTGTTAACAGTGCATATGCCGGATTATTCGGACATATAAACGACGCAACGATAAAAAACGTTAAAGTTAATACAAGCGCAGAAGGTATTTACAGTACCAAAGTCGGCGGCATATTGGCAGGCGTAGTTCATAACGCTTTAACCGTCGAAAACGTTTATGTAAGCGGAAACATTTTCACTGACAAAATCGGGACTTCGGTGGAACCTCTCTGTTTAGGCGGATTGGTAGGGCAAGCCAAAGGCGATTTGACACTTAAAAACAGTCATAGCAAAGCGAATGTTTCTTGCAGTCCTACCAGCGGACAATATGTTTCTTTGGGCGGTTTGGTTGGCTATGCTAATAAAACTTTAATCGTCGAAGAGTGTTTTGCAGGCGGAGACATTTCAGGTTATGCAAATAATTTGGGCGGCTTGATAGGATACGCCGACGACCTTGCCGATATTAAAAACTGCTATGCAAAGGTAAATGTCAACGCCACAAATTCCATGTCTGTTGCGGGAGGTTTTGTTGGAGAGGCGTCTGAAGATATAACGATTGAAAACAGTTATTTCAACGGAATTGTAGATGGCGGCGGTTACGGTGTGTTGGGTGCGATAATCGGAATGTCCTACGGTGATATAGCGGCGACGTCTGTGTATTACGACAATTCAATCGGAACTGGAGCGATTGGTTATCCTGACGAAGACATTGATGGAATTTCGGAAGTAAGCGCCAATTCGTTAAAGACTCAGGCGACTTTTGTCGGCTGGAATTGGGACGATGTCTGGAAGACTCGCGTAAGCATAAACGACGGCTTCCCGTATCTGAAAGCGTTTGAAAATACTTACGATATAAAGTTGGTGGAAGTAAACAAGCCCGCACTTGTTACCAGTGAATTTACTTTTAACAGTTCGCCGCGCATTGTATCATTGAACCCGACGAACGACGCTCTTTACACTTTGAGCGGCGGCGATATCGAAAAGACAAACGCGGGTAATTACATTGCAGTCGTAACGTTGACGAACACGGACGACTACAAATGGAAGAATGAAGATGCCGGCGTCGCTTCGTTTAATTTGTCTTGGAAGATAGATGCGGCGCAATTAGACAAGCCAGCGCTTGTTACAAGCGAATTTACTTTCGATGGAAATCCGCACACGGTAGCATTGAACGTACCAAGCGTTCTCTATACTTTAGGCGGCGATGTAACGAAAATCGACGCGGGCAATTACACTGCGACGGTAACGTTGACGGATCCGGCTAATTACAAATGGATTGGTTCCGACGCCGCTTCGTTTAATTTGTCTTGGAAGATAGACGATGCGGCAGACGCTTTAAGCCCGACGAAATCTAAAGACGGTAAATACGGCGTTTGGCTTGAAAAGGCGATAGTTTCGGATGCGGCGAAAATAAATGTAAGAACGCCGCAAAGTTCTCGGATAAAAATCGTAATTGTCGATAATCTGGGTAATATCGTCTTTGAAGCAAACGGCGGGAATACCGATACGTTTGAATGGCGTTTGACTAACAACGCAGGCAGATTTGTAGCGAACGGTACATATTTGATGCTTGTAGAGGCAAAAGCGGTCGGCGGTAAAGTTTATACGTATTCAACCAAAATCGGAGTGAAACGCTAAACTTTGTGTATGGGCGAAAGTACCTTTGCGGGTACTTTCGCTTTTTATTTTTTGTCGGAAATACTATAACGAATAGAAATTATGATTAAACGTTTACGACACATTTTTATCGCGCTGTTTGCGGCGCTTGTATTCTTATATTCGGACGCAGCGGCTGCGGGCGGAAGCGATATCGCTTTTGAAAGAAATATCGACTTAAGTAAATACCTGTCGACAAGTATGTGTGTTAATCTGCACGATATTAAATGGCGGGATTCTAAGATTTACGTCGCTCTGCAATATCTTGACAATAAAACTATGGAACCTGCGGCTAATTCAAGGATTTTGGAACTTGACGAATCCGGAAATGTTCTGCGTGAGTTTGAAAGTCGCTTTCAAAACGTTTATCAAATCATATTTTTAGGCGATAATATCTTAGTCGTCGATAAAGGAAGTTGGTATGACGTCGGCGGTGGAATAACAAAAATAGATTTGCTCTCCGAAACCAAGACAGTTTTATTTGACGCAAAGACGGAAGGCAGAAGTCCGATTAAGATGGAATTTGTATCAAACGACGAAGGGTATATAATGACAGTCGGCTCTAAATTTAACGACCAGAAAATCGCTAAGTTTAGCCTTGACGACGACGTTATGACTTTGGATTACGGAGAAATTCCCACCCCTTCGATAACTTCGATGTCATACAACAGTGCGACAAACACTTTGTGGTTTGCAAACAACAACAGAAGAGTTTACAAATACTCTTTAAGCGAAAACGGCGTTGAATATAACATATCGGTAACACAGCCGGTTACGGAGATAGTTTCCGTCGGCGATGTAACTCTTACCGTAGAGAGTAATTATACCGCGGGAAATTACGGCTTGCTCGTTTCAGACAAATATACTAAGGAATCTACGATAGACGGTGACGCCGGCGCGTATTTTGCCGACGGGAATTTTTATATATTGGAACGCGGCGGTTCGGGTAAATTGGTCTTTTTGAGCGGTGAAGGCGAAATTATCAGACAACTGCCGTTTGATTCCAAATTTTTCAATCCTCACGGTGTTTGCGGAAACAAAAAAGGAAACATTTTTGTAGGTTCCAAAGAAGATTTAACGCTTGCGGTATTTGCTCTTGAAGGATTTCAACCGCCCGAAGATCCGGACGATCCCGACCCTGATACCACAGACGTGGCGATTGTCAAATCAAAGCCGGTTTACGCCAAATTTGGCATTACGCTTGAGAGCGCGGTCGTATCGGACGCGGCAAGAATAAACGTAAAAGTCCCGAAGACTTCGCAGGTAACGCTTGCCGTTTTCGACGTTTTGGGAAATGTCGTTTTTAAGACGGTCGGCAAATCGACGGAAACGTTTGTCTGGAATTTGAAAAACGAAGCGGGCGGAAATGTTGCGAACGGGACTTATTTGGCGCTTGTCGAAGCAAAGGGAATCGACGGTAAAGTTTATACGTATTCAACCAAAATCGGCGTGAAGCGCTAAACGTTGTTTATTGTTTTTTACAACTCTTTTATTAGGAAATGGAGGCAAATAAAATAATGGAAAAGAAAGTTATTGTAATCGGCGCAGGCATAGCCGGATTGAGCGCGGGTATATATGCACGCAAATGCGGATTTGACGTTACGATTCTGGAAAGCCACAGTATAGCGGGCGGAAATTGCACGTCGTGGAAGCGCGGCGGATATCTTTTTGAAAACGGAATGCACTGGCTTGTGGGATCGGCGCGCAGCAATCCAATCAATAAACTGTGGCGGCGCCTCGCGGCGCTAAACGACAGCGTTCTCATACATTATTACGAGCCGTATATAGAATTGGGTAACGAAGGCGAAACTGTACGGATGTATCGCGATATAGATTTAACAGAGCGGCATTTTCTCGAATTATCGCCCGCCGACGCCAAAGAAATACGCAGGCTTTGCAACTGGGTCAGAAAATTAAAGAAACTGAATATGCCGGTAAACAATATACGCGGCGTTAATGTAACAAAAAAATCTAAAATACCGCTGTCTTTGCTTTTAAGCGGAATATCCGCGCTTCGTGTGATGAGCAAAACAAGCAAGATTACAAAGGAAGAGTTTATGAAGCGCATTACGCACATCGGTATTCGCGATATTATAGGAGCATATCTTGTCGGGAAAACAAACATTGCGCCGCTTGTTTTCAATATGGGAACGCTTGCACGCGGTGACGGCGGATTTCCCGAGGGAGGTTCGCTTCCGTTCATAAAACGAATGGTTGAAGAGTTTACGAAAATCGGCGGAGAGATTCTATATAAACACAAGGCTGAGCGTATAGTTATGGAAAACGGCAAAGCGACGGGTGTTATTGTCGGCGAAAAAACAATTTCTGCCGATGCCGTGATAGTTACCTCGGACACTATGGAAATAGAGAAGTTTTTCGACACGCCGCCGAAAGCGAAGTGGCTCGACACAATGAAAGCGAAAACAAAACCCACAATGGTAACGTTTGTGTGTCTGGGAATAAACGCCGACTTGAGAAAATACAACAAACACTACTATTTCAAAACGAAACTTCCGCTCAAATTAGGAGATGAAACATACGATTATCTTCGTGTTTACAACTACGCCGCCGACCCTGTATATTCTCCAAGCGGCAAATCAAGCGTAACGATTCAAATTCCTCGCGACACTTATGACTTCTGGAAAAAAGCAAAAGAAGAAAATCGATACGTTGAAGAAAAGAAGAAAATCGCCGATGCGGTAATCAAGGCGATTGAAGCGCAAATTCCCGAAACTCGCGGAAATGTCGAAGTAATCGACGTAGCCACTCCGCTGACTTACGAGCGTTACTGTGCAAATTGGAGAGGTTCATGGATGACGGAAATCGTTCCCAATATGAAAATGACAAGATACCCTTCCGTAATAAAAGGATTTAACGGATGTTATTTTGCAGGGCAGCGTATGGCGCCGCCCGGAGGATTGCCGATAGCGTTGACCAGCGCCAGAGCCGCGGTGCAGTATCTTTGCCGCGATACTAAGACGTTGTTTGTCTGCGAGGAAGATGAGCGAATAGAAAACACATGAACACCCGCTTGTAATTTTTTTGTTCTTTCTTTGTTTTATTTAGTATATTTGAAGAAATTTTTTTAGGGGAAAAAGGGAAAAAATTGACAGACGACGACACAAAACAATACGTTTATATCGTTCAGGCGTCGCTTGAGCCTTCAAAATGCAAAATCGGCAAAACAAACGATTTGGAAAGAAGGCTTAA
>JAIRUI010000025.1 GCA_031254455.1 Chitinispirillales bacterium
AATTTCGATTGAAGCAAAATCAGGATAACCGGTTTTTGGGCATAAACAAGTAAATTCGGGAAAAATAATTTTTACAACGTTGTTTGTGTTTTGCAAGGAAAACGGCGAATCAAAAAATTTATGATTGCCGGTTAAGCGTATAGAGCCGTATTTACCTCGCTAATACTGGAGTAACCAAACTTGCAAATGCTATACTTCATATAACGGAAAACGGTTATAAGTGGCATGCATTGCCCAAACATTTTGGTAATTGGCACACTATTTATGTAAGAGTAAATCGCTGAAGCAAGGATGAAGATTTACGAAAATAAGGTTTTATTTAACGTATTGACTTTTCGTTTGGGAGAAATTTATTTTTAAGAACAAAAAGCGAGGAAATTATGAGAATACCTACCCCCCCCTCCGCACAGAAATCGTTAGTTCTTCAAGAACTTGAGGTTTTAGAAAATTTTTTACGAGAAACGCCGTCTCATGGAATAGCGGAATCTATGAAATACATTTCCGAGCGGGTAAAATTAAATATCGAAAAGATAAAAGGGACAAACGAAGAAATTCTTGCGCCGAGATTTACTGCAATACTTGAGAGTGTTGCAGCAAAAAATCAAAAACAGACAACATTAATTTATATGGCAAACGATACGAGAATTAAAGGAGGATGGGTTGCACGACTTGGCGCTATGCTTGCTCTTTATAGAATAGCAAAAGATAACGGTTTCAATTTCAAAATAAATTTTACAAAACCTTTTAAGTTACTTGATTTTATGACTCCAAACAAATACGATTGGCGTATTGAAGAAAAAGACGTAGTTTTTTCGCAGAAAACGATTTCCGTGTCAATGTTAACATCAAATCTCAGATACTTGTATCCCGAAACAATTACTTTTTACGACAGATCTAAGTTTGAGAATTTTTTGATTGGTTTGAATGGGAAATACGGTCAAATTCAATGCCATTTAGATAGTGCAGAACCTTTGGTATTAGGAAAATTTAGTGAATTATTCAATGAATTGTTTGTTTTATCGGACGAATTAAAAGAAAGAATTGATTTTCACAAACAAAAAATAAACGGCGATTATATTTCTGTTGTTTTTAGATTTCAATCATTGCTTGGCGATTTTGAAGAATATGGATATGATGCTTTAACAAAAGAAAAACAAAACGTTTTAATTGAAATGTGTATAAAAAATCTGAAAGTAATCTGCGATATAGAGAAAGGAAAAACAATATTAGTTTGTTCCGATAGCGTTCGTTTTAGAGAAACGGTAAAAGATATGGAAAATATTTATATTGTCGAAGGGAAAAGATCGCATCCTAATATTGATATTTCAAACAAAGAGACTCAAATGTTAAGTTTTATTGATTTCTTTTTAATTTCATTTGGACAAAGAACATATTGTTTTGCACCCCAACCTTTGTATAGAAGCGGTTTTCCTAGAATTGCTTCCATGTACGGAAATATACCTTTCAAATTCATAGAGTTTGACTTGACAAAACCGTTGCTTACCAGGGGAAATACGGATTTGCATTTGAAAAACAACTCAATTGTACTGAATTGGCTTAAAACGGAAAACAATATGTTTGCTCTACAAGAAAAAGAAGAAATTATCGAATGCTTGAACGAAAATCCGTTTTGTGTTTTTCCGTATCGTTACACTAAAGAACGAGTAAGTTCCGAAGCGTTTTATGACAAAGACAATTCTATGTATTTTGTTTTACATAACGGTAAAAAAATGTACTTTCCGCATGGTTGGACGGAAGAAAGAGTGAAAAATTATTATATCGGCATAATGTTGGAGCAAAACCGCCGTTCTCCACACTGTTATATTGCCGACGGATTTGAAGTCAAAGAAAATGACGTTATTGCAGATATTGGCGCGGCGGAAGGAATATGGGCACTGGATAATGTCGAAAAGGCGAAATTCGTATATCTGTTTGAATGTGACAAAGGATGGACGAACGCTTTGTATAAAACATTTGAACCGTTTAAAATGAAAGTCCGTATAATAAATAAATTTGTCGGAATTTGGACTGAAAATGAAAATATAACAATAGATGATTTTGTCGCGGAAAACAGAACGGATATCACTTTCATTAAAGCGGATATTGAAGGTTCTGAAATGTCGATGCTTTGCGGCATGCCGAATTTATTGAAAAACAAAGATTTACGTTTGCTTTTATGCACATATCATAAACAAAACGACGCAGATGAATTTGACGCTTTTTTGAAAAAGTACGGATTTTATACGGAATTTTCAAACGGACACATGCTTTTTATTTACGATAAAATCGGATTGCAAGAACCATATTTCAGAAAAGGTTTGATTCGAGCTAAAAAAATTAATGAAAGCAAATAAAAACGTATTGATTTTTCGTATAAGCAAAACTTATTTTTAATAACAAAAAATGAGGAAATGATGAGAATACCTACTTCCCTCCCCACGCCACAGTTAGATCGTAAAAATGTACGTTGTACGGTTATTGTCGTAACTTACAACGGAAAAAAGGAATGGTATGACAAATGCTTTTCAAGTTTGTTAACATCATCTATCCCATTAGAAATTATTGTCGTTGATAATAAATCCACGGATGATACCATAGATTATATAAGCCGAAATTTCCAACAAATTAAAATTATACAAAACGATGAAAATGTCGGATTTGCCAAAGCAAATAATATAGGTTTGAATATCGCTTACAATGACAATAAAGATTATTTCTTTTTACTGAATCAAGATGCGTGGGTTGAACATAATACTTTAGAAATTTTAATTACAGTTGCCGAAAAAAAACAGGAGTTTGGAATATTTAGTCCGATTCATCTAACTGGCAGTAAAAGTGGTTTTGATAAAAATTTTAGAAATTATTTTCATTACAATTCGACAACGATTTGCGCCTATGAATGTTTATATTTAAAATATCAACAACCGATTTTATATGAAAGTTTTTTTGTAAATGCAGCCGCCTGGTTAATAACAAGAAAATGTGTTGAAATAGTTGGAGGATTTGACACTATTATGTTTAAACACTATGGAGAAGATAATAACTATTGCCAAAGAGTAATATATCATAAGTTAAAAATCGGGATAGTTCCGACGACAACAATTTGTCATGATAGAGCATTTAGAGCCAACAACCCTCTTGATCCCGATATAATCTTTTCTATTACATATGGAAATATATTGTTGACAAAAAAGATTTTAAAGGAACGATTGATTGAAATTTTCTTTAAAATCATTCGCGGGAAAGAAATATCAAAAGGCCTGAAAGAAATACGTTTTGTCATAAAAAAATATCAAAAAATTGTTAAAAGCAGGGAAATAAATAAGATAAAAGGAAAAGGTTTAGAATATTTAGAAATTAAGGAGATTTAAAATATCTAAAAAGCAAATTTGATTGAAAATCATTTTGTCAAAAGTATATTTTGTCTAAAATTCTCTGGCGTGCGATTTTAAATTTTCAAAAACAGATTCGGCGCAGGCGGGACGAGAAGTCGGGCTTTCGACTACCACCGTCGTATTCACGTTACCGCGCGGAAAAAAATTTCCTACTACGCGAAGCCAGCGCGGCGAAAGATTTCTGGTAAGTTCGTCAAAAATAAAATTTATCGCTCTTTCGTGAAACGTTCCGATGTTTCTAAACGAATTAAGATACAGTTTCCATTCAAAAAATAAATTAATTTCACATAAGTAATTGGAAAAGTTTTTTAGGGAAAGGATACTTTAATAACTGTGGCAATTGATTATTCCTTTTCGATTTCTCCAACGAAATAAGACCGGCAAAATTTAAGTATCAAAATAAAACGCCGCCGCTTAAGAAATTAAGCGGCGGCGTTGTTTGTAAAACGAATATTGAATAACGCTTATTTCTTTTTCTTCGCTTTTCTTTTTTCTTCGATAACGGCCTGCGCCGCAGCCAAACGTGCAATCGGCACACGATACGGCGAACAGGAAACATAATCAAGTCCGGTTCTGTGGAAGAATTTAACCGAAGACGGCTCGCCTCCGTGTTCTCCGCAAACGCCGCATTTAAGTTTCTTTCTGCCTTTTCTGCCTTTTTCTACGCCCATTTCTACAAGCGCGCCCACACCCTCCTGGTCGATAGCGACAAACGGGTCTTCGCGCAGGATTTTCTTTTCGATATAATCCGAAATAAACACTCCTGCGTCGTCGCGAGAATAACCGAACGCCATTTGCGTGAGGTCGTTTGTGCCGAACGAGAAAAATTCCGCGCCGTCGTCGCCGCCTGAAATTTTGTCTGCGATAATAGCCGCTCTGGGAATTTCAATCATAGTTCCGACGGTGTATGTAAATTTCGCGCCTTTTTCGGCGATAATCTTATCCGCTGTTTCACGAACGATTTTCGCCAAATAGTGAAACTCTTCGACTTTACCTATAAGAGGGATCATTATTTCGGGAAATACTTTTACGCCTTCTTTTTCTTTTCTGCAAGCCGCTTCGATAACCGCCGTCGTCTGCATTACGCAAATTTCTGGATATGTAATCGACAAACGGCAGCCGCGATGACCAAGCATCGGGTTTTGTTCGTGCAAATCCGTAACTTTTTTCTTGATTTTTTCCACCGAAATATGCAGACGTTCCGCCATTTCTTTTTGACCTTCATCGTCTTGCGGCAAAAATTCGTGAAGCGGCGGGTCAAGATAACGAATAGTTACTCCGTACCCGTCCATTTCTTTGAACAAACCTTCAAAATCCGCTCTCTGATACGGAAGAAGTTTATCAAGCGCTTTTTTGCGGTCTTCAAGCGTTTCCGCCAAAATCATCGCGCGCATATCCCAAATTCTTTCACCTTCAAAGAACATGTGTTCGGTTCTGCAAAGTCCTATGCCTTGTGCGCCTAACGCTCTTGCGACAAACGAGTCGCGCGGAGAATCGGCGTTTGCACGAACTTTAAGGGTTTTTGTTTTTTCAGCCCATTTCATAAGATTGACGAACATTTTGTAAACTTCCGTTTTCTTCGCTTCTTCGTCGTTATCGACAAGCCCCGCGATAACCGGAGATTTTGTCTTTTTGACTTCGCCCAAAATCAATTCGCCGGTAATTCCGTCAACGGCGACGACGTCGCCTTCCTTAATTACGATTTTGCCGACAGTTATAGTCTTGGTCGAATAGTTGATTTCCATTTCGCTTGCGCCGACTACACAGCACTTTCCCCATGAACGAGCGACAACGGCCGCATGCGACGTCATACCGCCCGTAGACGTTACCGTCGCTTCTGAATCCGCCATTCCTATTACGTCTTCGGGAGATGTTTCGTGTCTGAAAAGTATTGTTTTTTTACCCTGTTTCTTCCATTCTACAACGTCTTCCGCATTAAAAACGACCTGTCCGCAAGCGGCGCCCGGTCCAGCCGGCAGTCCTTTTGCAAACACACGCTTTTCATCGACGGCTCTTTTCTTTTCTTTTGGGTCTAAAACATCAAACAACAATTGATTAAGGTGGTCGCCGGAAACTCTCAAAAGCGCTTCTTCTTCGTCGATCAAACCTTCTTTTACCATATCGTAAGCGATTCTTACAGCCGCCATACCGGTTCTTTTACCGTTTCTGGTCTGAAGCATATAAAGTTTGCCTTCTTCAATGGTAAATTCAATGTCCTGCATATCTTTGTAATGCTTTTCTAATTTCAAGCGGATGCCGTCCAATTCCTTATAAATGTCTTTCCATACCTTTTTCATTTCGGAAATGTGCATCGGAGTTCTGATTCCGGCGACGACGTCTTCGCCTTGCGCATTAATCAAAAATTCGCCGTAAAATTCGTTTGTTCCGTCTGCCGAATTTCTTGTGAACGCTACGCCGGTTCCGGAAGTATCGCCCATATTCCCAAACGCCATAGATTGAACGTTTACCGCGGTTCCTTTAAGTCCGTAAATCTTTTCTTTTGTGCGATAAAATTCCGCTCTGGGCGACATCCACGAACCGACAACCGCCATAATAGCCTTTTCCAACTGGACTCTGGCGTCGGTCGGAAACTCTTCGCCGGCTTTTTTCTGAACGGGAGCGCTATCCGCACTTGCGTTGTCTTTGTAAACTTTCTTATACGCCGCAACTACTTCTTTAAGTCCTTCGACGTCAAGGTCGGTATCAAATTTTGCGCCGCGTTTTTTCTTAACCGCCGAAAGTTCGCGCTCAAACTTTTCGTGAGAGATTCCCATAACGACGTCGCCGAACATATTTATGAATCTACGGTAGGAGTCCCACGCCATTCTTTCGTTGTTGGTTTTTTTAGCCAAACCTATGCAAACGTCGTCGTTGATTCCCAAATTGAGAATAGTGTCCATCATTCCGGGCATAGACATCGCTGCACCCGAGCGAACGGAAACCAAAAGCGGAGATTTCGGATCGCCGAATTTTGCGTTTTTGCGTTTTTCAAGAATAGCGATGTGTTCGTTCAATTCCGTTTTGAGCGTGTCGGGAAGTTTTTTCCCGTTTTTGTAATAATAGTCGCATACGTCCGTGACGATAGTAAATCCGGGAGGCACAGGCACTCCTATGCTTGACATTTCCGCAAGATTTGCGCCTTTGCCGCCAAGCGTATCTTTCATCTTCGCATTCCCGTCGGCTTTTCCTTCACCGAATTTGTAGATGTACTTTTCAGACATCAATACCTCCAAATAAAAAAATTGTAATTATCGTAAAATTCCCGTATAAATATAATTTATTTCATAAGGATAAAAGAGTAATTTTTTTGACTTTGCGGATAAAGTATTTTTAATAGAAAACCGGAAAGTGAAAATGAACAAAAAAGACACGCATTTTTTATTTTTCAGTCGAAGCATAAACGAAAACGTTATTCTTTTGGACAGCGACGAGCTTGCGCATATTTCAAATGTTTTGAGATTTTGCGAAGGCGATGAAATTCAAATAACGGACGGTAAGGGAAATATTTTTGAATGCAGAATCGTGAAAATAAAAAGAGACAGCGCCTTGTGCGAAATAATTTCTTCAAAATTTTGTAAGCCTTTTTCCTTAGGAATTACACTTGCGGTCGGATTGCCGGACAAAGATAAATTCGAGACGATTTGCGAAATGCTTGCGCCGCTAGGAGTAAAAAAAATTATTCCGCTGGTGACTCGGAATTGCCAAAAAAATTACTTAGACGGCAGATGGGAAAAAACTTTGGAAAGATGCGAAAGAAAAGTTATTTCATCGATAAAGCAATCGCTTAATCCGTATGTTACGAATATTGAAAACCCTGTGAATCTGGGTGATTTCGTAAGTAATTGCGAATTGAATTTACTTGCGGATTTTGACGGAAAACGTATCGGAGAAATAGTTCGAGAAGATAAAACGCCCGAATCGGTTTGTATTTTTGTAGGACCGCCGGCAGGATTTTCGTCGGACGAAATAAATCTGCTTTCTCAAAATTCGACAAAAATCCGTATAGGAAAATACCGGCTTCGCAGCGAACTTGCGGCGGTAGCGGCGGCGGCGGCGGTCGGACAATATTTATATTCCTAAAAATTCCAAACCAATTTTGCACCGTTAGGAATTATATACGCAGTCGGAATTTTGTTCTTCCATTGTTCTGCTTTTATTCTTCCTACAATTCTCAATGGAATACCGCTGAGCATTACAGTATATCCTAAACTTGAAGCGATTATCCAGCCGGCGGATTTCAGAACTTCTTTGTCATAATTATCTTTATCTTCATCCGTATAAAAATAATTATATCCGCCCGATGAAGAAGCGACATAATCTTCCGCTTTGACCGCATGAACCGCCGCTATAACGACTCCTGTCGTTGCGAAAACCGCTCCGCCGATAATAAGTCCGGTTCCGACATTTTTCATTTTCTTAAAATGCTCATACCTTTCCTGCGGATTTTCCTGAACCGAAAGGTCTATACCCACGTTTTGAGCAAACACGCCCGCGCACAACGTCAAACACGCAATCGCCGTTTTGAGAAAATTTCTCATAATAACTCCATTTCTGCGCTGTTTAGCGCAAGTTAAGTTTTTTTGGACTGCTTACCTGAGAAAAGAGGTTGCTCTGCCCAATAATCAAATTCACCACAAATATGAGTTAATTGTTAGTCCTTCTCGGCACGTCGTAGAAAAGTACCTATTGCAAGGATTGTAACAGAAAGGCAGAACAACCGAAAGGAAGATTGCCTTGTTACAATCAATTACAATTAGAGAAATAAAAGAACTAACATTTGTTACGGAAACAAAAAAGATTCCGTAACTCATATTTGTGGTATTGGTAAAATAATATTATGTCTTTCAAAAACACAAGAGTGAAGGTTACGAGTTGGATTTATAACTCAATTAATATTATTTTAAAAATTTTCTCTGTAATTTTTACTTGCGGGGCGTTGTGAATATATTGTATTTTCGTAACGGTTTTGTACAAATATTTTTATCGTAGAGCCTAAGGAAATAACCATGAAAAGACCCAAGATATATCTTGAAACGTCGGTAATAAGTTATCTTGACCAGCAGGGCTCTTCAGAACAAACAGCCGATACGCTTAAATTTTGGGAAAAAGCGCAAGAAGGCGAATACGATATTTTCGTGTCTCCGGTAGTGATGGAAGAAATTAAAAGTTATAACGCCGAGAAATCTTTCATTATACAAAAACATATGGATAAAGTTTGTATAAATTTATTGCCTGAAAGCAAAGAAGTGGAAGAATTGGCAAAATTATACGCCGAAGGTAGAATTTTGACGGAAAGAAATTTTGATGACTGCAAACATATCGCTTACGCTTGTGTTTATAACTGTGATATGATTGTTTCTTGGAATTTCAGGTGTATTGTAAATTACAAAACTATTTGCGAAGTTAAAAGCGTTAATGCGGTTGCGGGATACAGGGAAATGGGGGTTTATACTCCTACTATGCTTATATAAAATTGGGGCAAGAACTTTCATTATACAAGAGAAGAATATGAAACCGATTTTGGCGATAACTATGGGCGACCCCGCCGGTATCGGAGCGGAGGTGATTCTTAAAGCGTTTTCTCATAAAGATTTTTTTGAAAATTACAAATGTTTGGTGATAGGTGAAAAACGTGTTTTGGAATTTTACAGAGAAACCCTTAAAATAAATTCACCGGAAATTAAAACAATTTCGCAGCCGAGCGAATATGAAAGCGGAAAAATCTGCGTTATTGATATTCCCGTCGCAGGAAACGACTTTGAAACCGGTAAAGTTTCGGCAAAATGCGGAGAAGCTTCATTTCAATATATAGAAAAATCGATAAATTCGGCAAAGAACGGTGAAATCGACGCGGTAATTACCTGCCCGATTAACAAGGAAGCGTTGCATTTATCAGGGCATAATTATCCGGGGCATACCGAAATTTTTGCAGAGAAGTACGACTCAGAAAATTTTACTATGCTTTTTAAGGTAGAAAACGTTTCGGTTGTTCATTGCACGACTCATTGTTCGTTGCGTCAAGCGATTGATTTGATTTCGACGCAAAAAGTAAAGCAAAACATTCTTCTTTTGAATGAGGCGCTTATGTCTTTCGGGATAAAAAATCCTAGGATCGCGGTCTCAGGGTTAAATCCGCACGCGGGTGAAAACGGGCTTTTCGGCAGAGAAGAAATTGAGCGTATAAATCCCGCGGTAGAATGGGCGAAACAAAACGGAATAAATGCAAACGGCGCATTTGCGCCGGACACGGTATTTGTTTCGGCGTTCAACGGAAATTACGACGGAGTCGTATCAATGCTTCACGATCACGGATTTGTTGCGTTGAAATCCCGTGATTTTGAATCCGGCGTAAATATCACCGTCGGACTGCCGGTAATTCGTACGTCGGTAGGACATGGAACCGCCTTTGATATAGCCGGAAAGGGTGTTTCAAACGAAAAAAGTTTACTTTTCGCAATCGACGATGCAAACAGGATGGCAAAATTTAAGGAAAAACTCTGATTTTGTAAAAATACTATTTTTGTTTGTATGAATGCGAAATACGGAAAGGATTTGCGGTGAACATACTGATTTTTAACTGGCGCGACATAAGGCATCCACGGGCGGGCGGCGCTGAAATTCATATGCACGGAATTTTTGAACCGATTGCAAAATCAGGCAACGAAGTAATTGTAATTTCGTCGAGCTTTATCGGCTGTGAACGTGAAGAAAACATAAACGAAATTAAAATTATTCGCGTCGGCAGTGAAACTACGTATCCGCTTGAGGTGTGGAAAAATTTCAAAAAATATGAAAAACGGTTTTTGCCTGATATAATTTACGAAGTGTTTAACAAATTGCCGCTTTTTACTCCGTTACTGACCAGCCGTCCAAAACTTATTCAAATGCATCACCTTTGGCTGACGTCAATTTTTCATGAAGCGCCGTTCCCGGTAGCAAGCGTCGTGTGGCTCGGAGAACAAATGCTGCGCTTTTTTTACCGAAAGGAGCAGTTTGCGATTGTCAGCGATTCCGCAAAAAAAGAATTAAAATATTACGGAATAAAAGACGAACGAATTAAAATAATTTATTGCGGCATAAACTACGATTTTTACGTTCCCGCAGCAGAAAGAAACGTTGAGAAAAACGGAAAATATTTATTTTATATCGGGCGATTGCAAAAATACAAAGGCGTTTTGGATATTTGTGAAGCGTTTGAAAAAATATCAGGGAAATTTCCAGATTTGAAATTGAAAATCGCGGGGAGCGGAACGTTTAGGGAAAGACTGCAAAAATGGATTGAAAAGCACAATTTAAGCGAAAGAATTTTACTTTTGGGATTTATTTGTGAAGACGAAAAACTGCGTTTGCTGCAACACGCTTATTTACTTGTTCAACCAAGTTTCAAAGAAGGATGGGGACTTACCGTTATCGAATCAAACGCCTGCGGAGTTCCTGTTGTCGCAAATAACGCGCCTGGATTGTGCGATAGCGTAAGTGACGCAAAAACTGGGCTTTTGTATAAGTTCGGCGACGTTGACGACGCGGCGAAGAAAATAAGCATGTTGCTTGAAGACTCTCAAAAATATGCGCAACTTTCTTTGAATTGCAGAGATTGGGCTAAAAAATTCAAGTGGCAGACCGCTTCCGACGAGACATTTGATTTGCTTAAAAAAGTTATCTCAAAAGATTTATGCCAAAGTTAATTCTGTTTAACAAACCATATTTTGTTCTTTCAAAATTTAGAGACGAACAGAAAAGAAAGACGCTTGCCGATTTTCTGAAAATTCCTCATGTATATCCTTGCGGGCGGCTTGATTACGATTCCGAAGGACTTATTTTGCTTACGGATTTGGGTTGGCTGCAAAATTTAATTTCGTCGCCGAAACATAAACTTCCCAAAACATATTTGGTTCAAGTAGAAGGTGAGATTTCTAACGAAGCGATAGAAAAATTGAGTAAAGGAGCGCTTTTACGAGACGGGAAAACGCTTCCGGCAAAAGCAAAGAAAATACCTGTTCCTTCTTTATGGGAAAGGACGCCGCCGATACGTTTCCGTAAAAATATTCCGGACAGTTGGATTGAAATTACAATTTGCGAAGGTAAAAACCGTCAGGTTCGCCGAATGACCGCTGCGGTCGGTTTTGCGACATTGCGGCTTGTAAGAAAAAGTATCGGAAGTTTAAGCATAGACGGAATTAAAAACGGAGAATACAAAGAAATTGTTTGCCCGACGAACATGAGAGAAGCAAGAACTCTGTTGACGATAGGGGAGAACTAAGGTATTGTAATTTATCCTTTTAATTTCGTTTTACAAAAAAAGAACCGCCTCGTTCAATACATAAATTACACAACATATTCAAATCGTGGATTTTTAACAATTCCCAATCAAAACTTAACAAAACCGCTTTCAATATTTTTTCCGTACATTGCTGACAATGAAAACAGGAAATATATAATTGTTTCGGACTTACTTCATAAAAAAGATGTTTCGCCACAAACAAATCATCCGAAGCAAATTTTACCCATTCTCAAACAAGTTTGTTATCTTGCATACAAAAGAATTCCGTCTTTTTTAACCTTTTTCTCTATTGACGCAAAGGCGCTTCTTTCTTCGAAAAAGCATTTTTTTCGCAACCACATCAATAGGATTGAACCAAATATTATTTCCCGCCAAAACAAAGCGGAGCGCAAATCTCTCTGCGTTCCGTCGTTTATTCAACTCGAAAATATTCAATAGACTTTCAAATTTTCATCGTCTATTTCTATCGCGTCGCCGACTTGGCGGATTATTCCTACACCATAAGCTTTCGCTTCTTTAATTACGCTTTTATCAAACGAAAAACCCGCCGCTACAAGATATAATTCGTAGTTCTTATAGATGGGAAAATATTTACGAAACTGAGACGCTTTATTTACAGCTATTTCTTTAATAAAATTCGGATGTATTCTGTTTTTCGCCTCAATAATCGCCACTGATTTACCGTTAACCAAAACAATGTCAAATTCCGCGGATTTTCCTTTTTTGTTATATTCCAAATTAGGAATCATATAGTCATACGTTTCTTTACCGAAAGATAATTTCTTTTTGAATACGTTTTGAAAATACCGCTCTGCGTGATAACCGATATTGTTGTTTACCCCGTTCACTATTTCGTCAAGCCGGTCTAATTTTTTGTCGGTTTTCTTCATTTGTTCATCAGTTTTCTTTTGCAGTTCGCCGATTTCTTTTTGCTGGTTCCTCAATTCGGCAAAATCTTTCTCTGACTTTTTCGCATTATCTTCCGTCAACGCTTCAATTCTGTCAAGTCGTTCTTTCCACTCTTCCATATTAACCTCGCTTTTACGTATAATATAATATTCGCCGCAAAACAAAAACGAGGCGCAAATCTCTCTGCGCCCCGTTTGTTTAATACCGCCCCGTCATTGCGAGTGTAGCGAAGCAATTCAGTCATCGTATTATCGTTTCACACCCATTTTCGTCGAATACTTATATGTTTTTCCGCTTGCACCTTTCGCTTCAGCGATTATCAGATAAGTACCGTTCGCCACATTCCTGCCCGCATTATTCGTCAAATCCCACTCAATCTCCTTGTTGTTTTTACTTTTTGATTCAAACACCACATTACCTATGTTGTCATAAATAATAAGGGTAACTTGCGTCTGTTCGGGAGTTTTTACCGAAATCTTTGCAGACTGAGAAACAACAGCCTTCTCAAGTATTATTCCGTACTTCCTGTCTGATTTCTGCGGTTTGGCGATCG
>JAIRUI010000026.1 GCA_031254455.1 Chitinispirillales bacterium
AACTTGTCAACAGCAGCGTTGATTACAAAATAGTAAAGAAACCGCTTAACGTAGCATTGAAAAAGAACGGCGGTTTTGTCGATGAAGTTTCGGTAAACAAAAAAGCGGGAATTACCGCAGGCGATGTTCTTGATTCTTTAAGAAAGATAATCGGTTATGATGGTTTTGCGACTGATACGACAACAAATGAAACAGACAATGAGACAAATTCATTTACAAGCGGCGCGCCGAAGTTTGAGATTACTTCAAGAGAAAGCGGGCAGTCTTCGCGTTCGCTAAGAGACGGCGGTGCAATAGCGGTGAACGAACTACTTCAAAACGGAGAATATAACGTCGCCGTAAAGGTAAGCGATATTATAGCGCAAAACTACAAACCCGAAGATGGACAGATAGTGTTAAAGGTAAGCGATTTGTTTGTTACTTTCACTACCGAACCCCGCGAGGGACCTATAGCGATCGCCAAACCGCAGAAATCCGACAAGAAATACGGAATAATACTTGAGAAGGCTGTTGTTTCTCAGTCTGCAAAGATTTCTGTGAAAACGCCGGAGCAGGCGCAAGTTATCCTTATTGTTTATGACAACATAGGTAATGTGGTGTTTGAATCAAAAAGTAAAAACAACAAAGAGATTTTGTGGGATTTGACGAATAACGCGGGCAGAAACGTAGCGAACGGTACTTATTTGATAATCGCTGAAGCCAAATGTGCAAGCGGAAAAACATATAAGTATTCGACGAAAATGGGTGTGAAACGATAATACGATGGCTGGATTGCTTCGCTTCGCTCGCAATGACAAACAAATACACCGCGCGTCTATTGCAAGAAGTGAAACGACGAAGCAATCCAGAAGGAAATTATAGAAGGAAATTATTAAACGGGGAGGATTTCATGCGGAACAAAGCCGGCGGACGTTTTATTGGTTATATAAAGGGTATAGAAATGAGACTGTTTTAATTTTTCTCCTCACAGCCCAAAACAAACAACAACTCTTTTTCAATTAACTTGGTTATGTTTCTGTCTGTCAAACACGACACTCTTTCTAATAAAGCGTTTTTGTCCACACAAACGATTTGATGCGCAAGAATTACAGAGTTTTTGCTTAGCATTGATATATTTTTATCTAAAAAAACATTTCCTTTAATGTCTTTTAACGTCAAGTTACTTGTAATCGGTAAAACTATTGTTGTCGCTAATCTCGTATCGTTCAATTTATTGTTCTGAATAACAAATGCGGGGCGTTTATATCCCGGTTCACTGCCTATAGGATCGCCGAAATCTACCCACCAAATTTCACCACGTGTCATTTTTCAACAATTCCCTGACATTAGCGCGTCCTGTTTTTAGTATTTGTTCGTTGGGAACATATTTTGAATACGCTTTATTAAATTTGTTTGCAATATTTTTATCTTTATATTCTTCGACATATTTTTTTATGGCTGCCGTAAATAACTTACTTTGAGAAATACCCATATCTATAGCGATTTTATCTGCCTGCTTGCATAATTTTTGTGGAATAGAAACCGTTGTATTCATAATATTTTTCCTTATTCTCTGCAAATATAAAACATTCATATAAAAAAATCAAGAAAAAAAGTGAAATTTGCAGAAAGACGTATAAGTATTCGACAAAGTTGGGAGTTAGAAATAATACGACGGCTGGATTGCTTCACTCGCAATGACGGGAACAACTATTGACGACAATATCCACAAGTTTTTGTTTTTAAGCTAACGAATTGATTTTGATATTAGAGAAAATATTATTTTCTTTCTGTAAATAAATTAAGGAGTAAAACATGGCTTGGAAAAACAAAGGCGTATGGGAAAAAGACGACGTAGTGAAATATTATCGCGAAAATGTAAAAGCGTATAAAATCTGGGGACCGGATATGCATTACGGATATTGGGAAAAAGGAGAATTGAATCACCGAAAAGCTACAAGACGGATGAATGAAAAGGTCGTCGAGAAAATTAAAATCACAAAAGACGATTATGTTTTGGACGCCGGTTGCGGTGTCGGCGGAAACGCGGTTTGGCTGGCTCAGACATTCGGTTGTAAAGTTGTCGGTGTGAGTATTGTTCCAGAACAGATAGAGACTGCGAAAATGCGGGCGAAAATGGCGGGAGTGGACAATCTGTGTGAATTTTTAACTATGGATTATATGGATTTACAGTTTCCTAACGAAACGTTTTCGGTCGTTATGGGACTTGAAAGCATTTGTTACGCAGACCCCAAAAGCGAATTTATTAAAGGTGTTTTCAGAGCGCTTAGAGAAAACGGGCGGTTTGGAATGGCGGACGGATTCGCCTGTAAAGAAATTTACTGCGGCAGTGAAAAACGACTTATGGGACGCTGGCTTGACGGCTGGAAAGTAAATTCGCTCGATACTCCAAACCAATGGAAAACAAATGCGATAAATGCGGGTTTTGTTTCGGCAGACTACGATAATGTAACAAAATTCGTTATGCCGTCGTCGAGAATTATGTTTGCTCTTTCAATGGTATCTCTGCCGTTTCATATTCTGGAAAAGTTTGTTGAAATTAGCGATTATCCGTGCGACGCGATGTTTCATCAATATCTGGCGATAAAACGCGGACTTATGGAATACGGAATATTTTGGGCCGGCAAGTAATATTTTCTTAATACGAACTGTACTTAATAAACAGGAAGAAACAAATGACGGCAAACAGAAAATATAAGGATAGCGTATTTACTAAACTGTTCAGCGACAAGGATAATCTCTTGGATTTGTATAACGCCGTTGAAAACAAAAATTACGGCAAAGACGCCGAGATAAAAATAACAACGCTTGAAAACGTCGTATATATGGATATGATAAACGACATAAATCGAAAAATATGTCAGTTTGAAAAAAATTTTGCATTTTGAATATAAATTAATGTATATTACCAATAAATTAGCGGTTCGACGATGAATCGCAGACAAAAATTGAATTCGTTTGATTTTTGGATTTGTTGAAAAAAATTTTGGTTATCAAATAACAGCAAAGGCGCTGTGGGCTGAAAAGTCCACAGCGCCTTTTTTTACAAGAAGGGGGTTTTATGAAAGACGTTTCTAATTTGTTCGGAAGTATGGTTTTTAACGAAACGGTAATGCAGGCGCGTTTACCGAAAAACATTTACAAGTCGTTGAAAAAAGCGATGTCGCAGGGCACACGTTTGGAACTTGACACGGCAAACACGGTAGCGAACGCTATGAAAGATTGGGCTGTCGAAAAAGGCGCAACTCATTTTACTCATTGGTTTCATCCGATGACGGGGGCTACCGCCGAAAAGCACGACAGTTTTATATCGCCGGTAGCCGACGGTAAAATAATTATGGAATTTTCCGGCAAGGAATTGGTACGCGGCGAACCGGATGCGTCAAGTTTTCCGTCCGGAGGCTTGCGCGCTACTTTTGAGGCGAGAGGTTACACGATTTGGGATATTACGTCTTACGCCTTTATCAAAGACTCGACGTTGTGTATTCCTACGGCTTTTTGCTCATACAGCGGTGAAGCGCTTGACAAAAAAACTCCGCTTCTTCGTTCGATGGAAGCGATTGATAAACAGGCGATACGCATACTTAAACTTTTTGGGAATACGGATACGCGCCGTGTAAGTACGACCGTCGGACTTGAGCAGGAATATTTTCTTATCGACAAGGAAGTTTTTCTCAAACGCCCCGATTTGATTTATACGGGGAGAACTCTTTTCGGCGCTTTACCGCCAAAAGGTCAGGAATTGGAAGACCATTATTTCGGCAGTATCAAACCGCGCGTTTCGGCGTTTATGAAAGAACTTGACGAAGAATTGTGGAAATTGGGCGTTTATGCGAAAACCAAACACAACGAAGTCGCTCCGTCGCAGCACGAATTGGCGCCGATATTTATGACGACGAATATTGCGACCGACCACAATCAACTGACTATGGAACTTATGAAGAGTATCGCCAATAAGCACAATTTGGCTTGCCTTTTGCACGAAAAACCTTTCGCGGGCGTAAACGGCAGCGGCAAACATAACAATTGGTCGATCGGTACCGATACGGGAATGAATTTGCTTGAACCGGGCGAAACGCCTTATGAAAACGCGCAATTTCTGCTGTTTTTGGTAGCCGTGATCAAAGCGGTGGACGAATATCAGGATTTATTAAGAGTTTCCGCCGCAAGCGCCGGCAATGACCACAGATTAGGCGCAAACGAAGCGCCGCCTGCGATAGTGTCGATGTTTTTGGGCGACGAACTTACCGAAATTCTTGAAGCGCTTGAGAGCGGCAGCGTATATAAAGGAAAACAAAAAAGTCAAGTGGAAATCGGCGTAACGGTTTTGCCGCATTTCCCCAAAGATACGACCGACCGCAACCGCACGTCGCCTTTTGCGTTTACGGGCAACAAGTTTGAGTTTAGAATGCTTGGTTCAATGTTTTCCGCTTCAGGGCCAAACGTTGTGCTTAACACGGCGGCGGCGGAAATTTTGCGTCAATTTGCGGATACGCTTGAAAACTCAAAAAATTTCAAGGAAGATATGGCGCAGCTCGTAAAAAAGACGTTTCGCGAACACAAAAGAATCGTTTTTAACGGCAACAATTATTCAAAAGAATGGGTTAAAGAAGCGGCGCAGCGCGGCTTGTCAAACCTAAAAACGACGGTCGATGCGCTTCCGGCTTTTATTTCACAGAAGAGTGTCCGCCTGTTTAAAGAACACGGCGTATTTACCGAAACGGAACTTCACTCCCGCTACGAAATACTTATGGAAAATTATTGCAAAATCTTACACATTGAGGCGTTAACGATGACAGATATGGTGAGAAAGGAAATAATTCCGGCATGTTTTGCCTATCAAAACGAGATCGCGAAACTCCTTGCCAATAAAAAAGCGTGCGGTAATTTTGAGATGTTGCTTGAAGAACGGTTTTTAGGACGAATTTCGCAGTTGTCTTCCTGTTTGCTTAAAAAATTGGACGTACTCGAAAGTATGCTGATTGAAGCGAAAGCGGAAAAAGAAATTTTAGATTCTGCAAAATTTTATCGGGACAAAGTATTTACTGCGATGTCTGAACTTCGACTGATAGCGGACGAAATTGAAACCATCACGGCGAGAAAGTATTGGCCTTTGCCTACTTACGGCGAAATACTTTTCAGCGTTATTTGATCCTTATTAAAATCAGGGATTTAGGGTGAACGCCTTAAATCCCTGATCGCTCTTATAGCCTTTCTTGACAAAACTTTTGTATATTTATTATATTTGACGGGATTAAAAGGAAATTTTTATGAAAAAAGAAGGAAATGACAAAAAAGTCCGCAACGAAAAAGAAGGGTTACTGAATTTCAGCAAAGAAATGATTTCGGCGTTGCTCACGGCGTTCGTGTTTATCGTATATGTGATTCAGGCGTTTATGATTCCGACCGGTTCTATGGAAAAATCGCTTTTGGTCGGGGATTTTCTGCTTGGACTAAAATTTATTTACGGTGCGCCGGTTTTGCCAAACGTTCCTTTTGTATGGGAAAATTTCTGGAAATTTCCTGGTTTTAGCGACCCAAAACGCGGCGACGCCGTAATTTTTAAATATCCGGGCGGCGAAAAAAAAGATTATATAAAGAGGTGCGTCGCGGTTGCCGGCGACAGTATCGAGATCGATATAAAAAGGTTGATTGTAAACGGTAAAGAATTAACCCCTCCGCCGAATGCAAAGTGGGATTACGGCGGAAATCTGCGTTTGGGAATTAAAAATTTCGATAAGTTATACATTCCTCGAAAGAATGATACGCTTGATATTTCAAACGCGGGCGTTCGGGAATTTATTTATTATAAACATTTGGTTCGTCAGGAACATCCGTATTCAAATATTCGCGATGAATACCGTTTATTTGTAGATGGAAAGGATTTCAGCGATTCTTCAGTTTTGCTTAATGTCGATGGACAGATTACGCATGGTACGTTTTCTATGACGGATTTTGATAGATTGGCAAAATACTCCGATTGGACATTTTATGCCTATCATTTTGATTTGTTTACGCGCCAGTTTTCGTCCGACAGCGACTTAAAAATAGAGAAGAAATTATTTTTGGACGGACGGGAAATTTCAAAATACGTTTGCAAATACGATAATTATTTTATGATGGGCGACAATCGCGACAATTCCGCCGACAGCAGATATTGGGGATTCGTTAACCGCAATTTTATAAAGGCGAAGGCTTTAATTATATATTTTTCCCTCAAACAGGAAGTTCCGTTATATTTGCTTCCCGTCAAAATTCGCTGGGAACGCCTTGGGAAATTGATTAGAAACTGGGACGGAGGGGAATAAACATGGGAAAAACAATCGTAGAAAAAATTTTTGCCGCACATCTTCGCGACGAGCCGTTTAAGGGAACGTTTGTTCTCAACCTTGACCGCGTTTTCTGTCACGAAATAACCACTCCGGTCGCCCTTTCGGATTTGGAATGGAGAAAAAAAGACCGTGTTTTCGACAATACGAAAATTAAGGCGGTAATCGACCACATTAGTCCGGCAAAGGACACCAAAAGCGCAATTCAGGGAAAAATGTTGCGGGATTGGGCGTACAGGCATAACATAAAAGATTTTTTCGATATAGGTGAAAACGGTGTTTGTCATGCGATTTTTCCGGAAAAAGGATTCGTACGTCCGGGATTCACAATCATTATGGGCGATTCGCACACCTGTACGCACGGGGCGTTTGGAGCGTTTGCCTGCGGAGTAGGGACAACCGATTTGGAAGTCGGAATTTTGAAAGGCGTCTGCGCGTTCAGAAAGCCGGAAACTATTCGAGTTAACGTGAACGGGAGATTGCAAAACCGTGTTTATGCCAAAGATGTAATTTTGACGATTATCAAAGAACTTTCGGTAAACGGCGCGACCGACAAAATCATTGAATTCCACGGTGAAACGATAAATAACTTTACTATGGACGAAAGAATGACCATCTGCAATATGGCGATTGAAGCCGGTGCAACGAGCGGTTTGTGTATGCCGGACGAAACTACGCTTGAATATCTATGGGAATTTGTTGCAAACGATTATGAAAACGATAAAGAAAAAGCGCTTGCGGATTTCAAAAAGTGGAGCTCGGACCTTGACGCAAATTACGTGAATACGCTGAACGTCGATGCCGACAAAATCGTTCCGGTTTGTACGATAGAATACAAACCCGATCAGGTTAAGCCGATCGCTCAGTTAGATTCGCCGGTTCATCAGATTTATATCGGCTCTTGTACAAACGGACGGCTCAGCGATTTGCGCATTGCCGCTGAAATTACCAAAGGCGGAAAATTAGCGTTCGGCGTTCGTGGAATTGTTTCGCCAGCGACTCCGAAAATTTACAAAGAAGCGGCGAAAGAGGGCTTGCTTGACATATTTATGGATGCCGGATATTGCGTGACAAATCCCACTTGCGGCGCATGCCTGGGGATGAGCAACGGTGTTTTAGCGCCCGGTGAAATTGCGGCAAGCACTACAAATAGAAATTTTAACGGACGAATGGGTAAAGGCGGAACGGTGCATTTGATGAGTCCGGCAAGCGCGGCGGCGTGTGGAATAACCGGAAAATTGACAGACCCCAGAACGTTGTGATTTTAATATGAGTGCGCAGTTTTTGCTCGGACTTGACATGGGTTCTACAACGGTGAAATGCGTTGTTTTAGACAGAGAAACCGACGAGGTTTTGTTTTCGGATTACCGCCGTCACGACAGCGCCGTGCAAATTACGCTCCTTAAAATTTTAAGCGAAATTAATGAGAAGTTCCCAAATGACACATTTCTGATGGCGTTTACAGGTTCGCAAAGTTCGGATTTTGCCCAAAAGTCTGGAGTTTTGTACGTTCAAGAGGTAATAGCCGGTTCAATTGCAATTGGAAAACGCTATCCGCAAACGCTCACTTCAATTGAATTGGGCGGACAGGATGCAAAAATTCTATTTTTTTCGCAAGATGAAGAAACCGCCGTTTTGGATATGCGAATGAACGGAGTTTGCGCCGGCGGAACCGGAGCTTTTATAGATCAAATAGCCTCGCTTTTGAATGTAAAAGTCGAAGATTTTAACGCGCTTGCAAGTGAAGGTAAAAAGATTTACGATATTTCGGGACGCTGCGGCGTATTTGCAAAAACCGACATTCAGCCGCTTCTGAATCAAGGCGTTCGCCGCGAAGACATAGCGTTAAGTTGTCTTCACGCGCTCGCAAAACAGACAATCGGCGGACTTGCGCAAGGGATGGAAATCAAACCGCCTGTTCTTTTTGCCGGCGGACCTTTCTTTTTTATTCCGAAACTGATAGACGTTTTTTGTAATCGACTGGAGATTGAAGAAATAAACGAAAAAAAATTCATTGTTCCCCAAAACGCGCAAACGTTAATAGCGATTGGCGCGGCTTTATCTTTAAAAACAAAATTGGGAAATCAAAATAACAATCCGATGAAAATAAAAAAATTGATTGATTTATTGTGTGAGAAAACTTCTGAAAATTACGAAAAAGAAATTGATTTGTCCGTCCAATTTTTTACTTCACAGGCTGATTACGATGAATTTAGGGAAAGATACGATTTTGAAGAATTTTTACCTAAAGTTTATGAAAGCGGCGAAAAGGTAGGGGTTTTTGTCGGAATAGACGCCGGCTCAACAACCACGAAATTTGTCGCGATAGACGAAAATAAAGAGCTTGTTTACTCTTTTTACAAAAACAATCTTGGAAAACCCATTGACACTGCCAAAAGCGGACTTTTGGAATTTGAAAATCATTACAAAAAACAAGGCGTCGAAATTGAAATAAACGGTTTGGGAACGACCGGTTACGGAGAAATTCTGCTCGCAAAGGCGTTCGGTGCGGATTTTCACATCGTTGAAACCATAGCGCACAAAACGGCGGCGGTTTTTTTTGAACCCGACGTAAGTTTTGTTTTGGATTTGGGCGGACAAGATATGAAAGCGATTTTCATAAACAATGGAATTATCACTAATATTGCGCTTAACGAAGCATGTTCGGCAGGCTGCGGCTCGTTTATAGAAGCGTATTCAAAATCACTAAAAGTTGCGCCGCAGGACATTGCAAAATTAGCTTTTGAGGCGAAAAACCCGTCGGTTTTGGGTTCTAGATGTACGGTTTTTATGAACAGTTCCATTATTACCGAGCAAAAGTCGGGTAAAACGGTCGGAGATATTTTGGCGGGATTGTGTAGAAGCATAGTTGAAAATCTATTTACAAAAGTCATCCGCATTCCAAACCCGTCGGTTTTGGGAGAAAAAATAGTCGTTCAGGGTGGAACGTTCAAAAACGACGCTGTTTTGCGCGCCTTTACACAATACATTGGGAAAGAAGTCTTGCGCCCAAGATTTTCCGGAGAAATGGGCGCTTTGGGTATAGCGTTGCTTACAATGGAAGAAATGAGAAAATAAGAACAAAAACTTAAATTTTGTTTTACGATAAAAAGTATTTTTGTGATTAAGTTTTAACGAAAGCGGGGAATAAGTGAGTGTATCAGCGGGAATCGTCGGGCTGCCTAATGTCGGGAAATCGACAATTTTTAATGCGATTTCATCAGGAAAAGCGGAAACGGCGAATTATCCTTTTTGTACAATTGATCCGAATTCCGGCGTTGTTTGCGTTCCCGACGTCCGTTTGGAGCGAATAAGCGAAATTATTCCGACGCAAAAAATAGTTCCTGCGCTTTTGGAATTAGCGGATATTGCCGGATTAGTCAAAGGCGCGTCTAAAGGCGAGGGTTTGGGAAATCAATTTTTGGGACATATAAAAAACGTAAACGCTATTTTGCACATTGTACGATGCTTTGATTCCAGCGAAATTACGCACGTGAACGGTTCGGTAAATCCCGCCCGCGACGTCGAAGTTATAGACACCGAACTTATGCTTAAAGATTTGGAAACGCTTGAAAAGAGTAAATCGTACTTTGAAAAAATGCGGAAAACGGGCGACAAAGAATTTTTGGCGAAATTGGATGCGGCGACGAAAGCGATAGAACGAATAAACGACGGAATTTCTGCAAGAAAAGCGCTTTTGGACGAAGAAAAAGAACTTTTGGCGGAGCTAAATTTAATAACGGTAAAACCTATTTTATATGTCGCGAATGTCGATGAAAACGGATTTAAAGAAGACAATAATTTTGTTAAAGAATTACAAGAGATCGCCGAAAGAGACGGCGCTTTGTGCATAAAAATCAGCGGGAAAATTGAAGAGGAATTGGCGCAGCTTGAAGAAGCCGATAAAAAAGAATTTCTTGCGGATTTGGGTTTGAAAGAACCCGGGCTTAACGTTTTGGCAAGGGCGGCTTACGACTTGCTTGGGCTGCAAACGTTTTTTACCGCCGGTGAAACAGAAAATCGCGCCTGGACAATAAAAAAAGGAGTTACCGCACCTCAAGCGGCAGGAGTGATTCACAGCGATTTTGAGCGCGGGTTTATAAAAGCGGAAGTTTATACGCTTGACGATTTGTTGAAATACAAAAGTGAAACGGAAATTCGTAATCACGGGAAAATGCGTCTCGAAGGAAAAGATTATCTTGTAAAAGACGGCGATATTATGTTTTTTAAGTTTAACGTGTAGGGCAAAATGAAAAATATTTGGCGGTGGTTTTTTTGGAAATTAAATCGAAAAATTGTTCCGTTTTTGATTTGGAAAAAATATGGAAAATTTTTGAAAGTCGAGGGGGATAAAATTCCTGAAGCGCCATTTATTTTTATAGCGAACCATGCGAATTTTCTTGACCCTTGGATCGTTTGCCATTTATCTAAAACACCTGTTTCGATAATGATGAACGAAGATGGGTTTAAAGCGTCAAATTTTCAAAAATGGTACCTGAAAAACATTGGGGCGTTTCCGAAAAAAAAAGGACTTTCCGATATTTCGTCTGTTAAAATAAGTTTTTCGGAAATTAAAAAAGGTTATCCGCTTATGGTTTTCCCCGAAGGACAAACTTCTTGGGACGGACATACGCAACCGATTTATTCCGGAATTGAGAAAATATCTCAAAAATTGAATGTGCCTGTCGTCATGTGTAGAATTGAGGGGAATTTTATCGCGCATCCCTGGTGGGCGGGAAACGACAGAAAAGGGCAAATCAGTATCTATATAAAAATAATTTCAACAAAATTTCTCAAATCAAAAACGTTTGACGAAATTCGCGACGAATTTATAAATCATATAAAAAACAATGACGTTGAAAAATCACAAAATAACAAATTTTCAGGTAAAAATATTGTTTCCGGTATGAAAAATCTGCTTTGGATTTGTCCGAGTTGCAACGAAAAAGAAAGTTTGATTTTTGAAGAGAATTCGGTAATTTGTGAAAAATGTAAAAAAGAACATGTTTTCAACGCGAATTTATATCTTGAAAACCCGGCAAATTCCATAAAAAACCTTTATGATTGGACAAAAATGCAGAAAGACTATGTGAGAAACATCGTGAAAAACGCGGGGAATTCGGATATTTTGGCGCAAAATAACAAGATTTGCTTGATTCAGTCCGACGACAACGGACGGATTGTTACGCTTGACGAAGGGGTTTTACAAATTACTAAGGAAAAATTTTTGTTCTATGGAGATTGCGCCGTTTACGATATTGCAATGGATGATGTGGTCGCTCCCGTTTTCCAGCAGAAAAATATAATTCAATTTAAATATCCGCAAGGCGAACTGAAATTTATGTTTTTGCATACGGCTATGATGAAATATCTTTGTTTTTTGCTGGAACTTAAAGGCTATCAAGAAATTGAAAAACGCGGATATTTTATTTAAATCCAAAACTAAAGCCTTAAAAAACATTTAATTTCTCCATTTTATACCGGCGAAAATTATTTTTGTACTCGTAAAGCCGATTTTCGGCATTACGAGTAGAGGATTTAATGTTTGAAGAGATGGTAAAAGAACTCGACGAAAAAGTCGATTTACTGATAGATAAAAATGTTCAATACTGCCGCGAAATCAAACGGTTGCAATGTCTATTGGATGAAGCCAATAGTAGAAATTATCTTTTAGAACAAACAAATAAAATACTTTCCGGCGAATTAAAACCGCTTTTTGAGTCGGCTGAAAATGTACTTTCTCACATGAAAAATGCCGGTAAAGAGGAATAAACGATGTTGGAACAAAAACTTAAAATAGATGGAAAAGAATACATTATTCGTTCTGCCAACTGGGACAGAGAAATTTTAATCGACGCGGCGGCGCAGCTTGAAGAAGGAATCTTGTATTACAAAAAAAGTAAGGACGAAATAAGCGCGGTGGTTCTTGCCGCACTAGCGTTCGCCTACGATTCGACAGCAAAGTCAAAAAGCGAAAATAGCAATCAAAACGATAGCTCCGGCTATTCATTTGAATGCGAACAAAACTTACGAAATATTTTACAGAAAATTAATAAACACATTCAAACGCCGCAGAAAGCGATTTAATAAAGAGGAGGTACAATGAAAGCGGAATTAACGCCATTAACGACGGTAGCGGATCTAACTTCTGGATTATTAGAATCAGACATAACATCAGGATTGATTGGGCTTGTTTTGATTATTTTGGGATTTGTTATCGGAAGCAAATGGAAATCTTGGACAGATAAAAATTATTTGGATTCGATCCGAGAAAGCGCCGAAAGAGAAAGGAAAGAGATTGTCGAAAGAGGCGGCGTAGCTGCGGAATTGGCAAAAAAAGAAGCGCTTATTGACGCAAAAGAGACGTGGGCGAAAGAAAAGGCGAAAATAGACGTTGAAATCGGGCAGCGAAAAGAAAAAGTTCACGACCTTGAGAACGACATCAAAGATCGTCTGAAAGCGATTGGCGACAACGAAAAGGATTTAGAAGAAAAAGAAAAAACCGTTTTAGCGCGCGAGAATTTTCTTTGGACGCGGGAAAAAAGTATTTCGTTGAAAGAGGCGGAACTCAATCGTCTTACGCAGGTGCAAAACGAAAAATTGGAACGGGTCGCCAATATGACTCAAGAAGAAGCGAAAAAATTACTTTTGCAAAATCTTGAGCATCAAATTCGTTATGAAAATGCGGAAATGATCAAACAAAAACACGACGAAGCGTTAGAAAAAGCGGACGAGGACGCCAAAGAGATAATTTTACAGACGATTCAAAGATCCGCCGCCGACATAACGGTTGACGCAACGGTCGCAGTCGTTCATCTTCCAAGCGAAGATATGAAGGGGCGCATTATAGGCCGTGAAGGACGAAATATCCGCTCGTTTGAAGAAATCACGGGAGTTGACGTCATCGTGGACGATACGCCGGACACGGTTGTGCTTTCGTGTTTTGATCCGGTTCGTCGTGAAGTCGCGCGCTTGTCGCTTTTACAACTTATCGAAGACGGCAGAATACATCCGGGAAAAATAGAGGAAGTCGTAAATTCGTCACAAAAAGAAATATCCAAAAAAATGAAACAGGCGGCTGAAGAAATTATGCTTGATTTGGATGTTCGCGGGCTTAAACCCAAACTTGTGGAAATGATAGGACGCTTAAAATATAGAACTTCTTACGGACAAAATGTTTTGCAGCATTCGCATGAAGTTGCGATTATGTCCGGGCTTATTGCGTCGCAATTGGGATATGACGCCAAAAAGGCGATTCGTGCGGGACTTTTGCATGACATCGGAAAGGCTATCGACAGAGAAACCGAAGGAACGCATTCGGCTTTGGGTGCAGATATTGCGGAGGAAGCCGGAGAAGACAGTATTATTTGCAATGCGATTGCGGCTCACCACGAGGATGTTGCGGCTATTTCGGTTTATCCGGTTATTGTCGCTGCCGCGGATACCATTTCTTCAAGCCGTCCCGGAGTGCGTAAAGAAACGTTGAGTAATTATGTGAATCGTCTCACCAAATTAGAGGCGATAGCGACAAGTTTCAGCGGCGTGGAAAAGGCGTTTGTAATTCAGGCGGGTCGAGAAGTTCGCGTAATGGTTATGCCCGGAGAAATAAACGACGCACAATCCGAAGAACTGGCGCGGGAATTGGTTAAGAAAATTGAGGCGGAAATGGAATATCCCGGAACGATTAAGGTAACTACAATCCGTGAGATTCGTCATACGGAAGTGGCGAAATAAGGAGTTAAAAAGTGGCGGAAAAGAAAAAAGACGTAAAAGCGGAAGCGCAGGAAAACGCAAAAGGCGAACAGTTAAAAAATGCGCTGAATCAAATAGAAAAAACACACGGAAAAGGTTCGATTATGCGTTTGGGCGATACGGGCGCAGTCACTCCTATAGAAACGATTTCATCGGGAAGTATTTCAGTCGATATAGCTCTCGGCGTAGGCGGATTTCCAAAAAGCAGGATAGTTGAAATTTACGGACCCGAATCTTCTGGGAAAACCACGCTCGCGCTAACCGCCATCGCAAACGCGCAAAAAACAGGCGGAACCGCTGTTTTGGTTGACGTGGAATATGCGTTTGATCCATCTTGGGCTAAGACCCTTGGCGTCGATGTCGATAATTTGATTTTAAGCCAGCCGGATTCAGGCGAACAGGCGCTTGAGATTGTCGAAACGCTTGCAAGAAGCGGCGCCGTAGATATTATCGTTTTGGATTCCGTCGCCGCTTTGGCGCCGCAGGCGGAAATTGAAGGCGATATGGGTGACAACCATGTCGGTTTGCAAGCGCGAATGATGTCTCAAGCTATGAGAAAATTGACGCCGATTATTTCAAAAACCAACACCTGTCTCATTTTCATAAACCAACTGAGGATGAAGATAGGCGTAATGTTCGGCAATCCGGAGACGACTACCGGCGGAAACGCGCTCAAATATTATGCGAGTGTAAGAATAGACATCCGAAAAAAAGAAACGATAAAAGAAGGCGAAGAAATTTTGGGCAACAGGGTTCATGTCAAGGTTGTAAAAAACAAGGTTTCTCCTCCGTTCAAAGAAGCTGATTTCGATATTATTTACAACCAGGGGATTTCTGCCTCCGGCGATTTACTTGACGTAGCGGTCAATGACGCGATCGTCGAAAAAAGCGGCTCGTGGCTTTCATACAATGGCGAAAGAATAGGGCAAGGGCGTGAAAACGCCAGAGCTTATCTCGTGGAAAACCCGTCGGTTTTTGCTGAAATTGAAAAGATAGTACGGGAAAAACACGGGCTTTTGAAGTAAAAAACTTACTTGATTTTTCTTTAAATTTCTCCGCAGCCGATTTTCGCCCATTTTCCCATAAATTCCACCAATTCGTTTCGTTTTGGAGAACGGCGGTTGCGCACGTAAAATCCGGAAGTGCAAACTCCGCTGCAAAGGCATTCCTGCGGCGTTAAGCCGCAAAGCCATCCGTTGCAAAATCCGGCGTTAAAATTATCGCCCGCGCCTGTCGTGAGTTTGGGTTTTTTCGTATATGGTCCGTCAATCCACCATGAGCCGTCTTTTGTGGCGGCAGCCGCGCCGGCAAGCGGATGAATTACGACCGCGCCAAGCCCCGATTTGTTTTGAATCCCGCTTGCGCGTTCGGTGAAATCGTTTTCGTTTACGCCGTAAACCGCGGCGATTTGTCGTGATTCGCTTTCGTTAAGTCCAAAAATTACGTCCGCGTTTTCCTGCAATTTCTCAATAAGTCTGCAAACTTCTTTAACTTCCTCGACAGGACGACGAGCCGGATCGGCAAGATCGATAAACACGGCGGGGCGGTTTTTGGTTCGAGATATAATGTTATTAAATCCTAATAAAAGCGAATTGAAATTCGGAAGTTCCATCCAATTGGTAAAGCCCAGAAGCGACGAATTTTTCACCATTTCTTCTAATTCGTTTTCGCTTACGAGCGTTAATAATTTTTCCCAGTTTACAGCGGGAAGCGATGCGGTCTTTCCGCAAATTATTTTACCGTCGTCAAACTCCAAAGCGTCTGCGTGACCAGGGCTCGCCATTGTGATAACCTTTTGACAACATTTTGCAAAATCGGTAAAAACCGGGTCGATCGCGCCGTCGCCGAGAGCCCCGATATACGAAATTTTGTAGTTTTGCAAGGCAAGCGCATTAGCCAAGATAGGTCCGTTTCCGCCGAGTTTAGTTTGTATCGGGAAAAATTCGATATTTGCCGAAAGCCCGGCCGCCGCCGCGATTTTTTTTGCGAAATCTCCGATAGTTCCGACTTTTGTATATTTATCGATTGCCTGCCGCTCTTCGACGACGTGAGTAATTTCATCGACAAACCCGTCGAATCCGATAATTAGATTTTTGCTTGAATTGTTGTTTGCAAGTTTTTGTAAAGCCGATTCGACAAATTGCGCCTGAGGCATAATATTTCCTTTCGTTTATATCTTTGGTAAAATATTTTTTTTCATTGCGAAACGGCGATAAAAATTTGATTTTTAATATTCAAAAATTATGAGATGCGAATCCTTTAGAAATCTCTATTCTTTCAGTCCGCAATAATTGTAATTTTTTAGAAACGCCGCCTGCGTATCCGGTAATATCGCCGTTTTTACCTATTACACGATGACAGGGAATTAAAATGGAAACGGGATTATGACCTACAGCGTTTCCGACAGCGCGCGCGGATGTGCGTTTTCCGTTGTTTCCGGCTTCAAAGCGTTTTGCGATTTCTCCATAAGTCGTCGTTTGACCATAAGGTATCGTGCATAGAATATTCCATATTGACTTTTGAAATAAACTTCCTTCGGGCATAAGCGCAGGCATAAAATTCGGTTCGTTCCCGGAAAAATATATATCAAGCCATTTTTGAACTTCTTCAAATATCGGTAATTTTTGTTCAAAGACGTCATTACCCAAACCGCGTGCGAAATATTTCTGCCCTTCAATCCAAAGTCCTGAAACGTTACAGCCGTCGCTTGATACCGTAAGCGTTCCGATCGGCGATCGTATGTTATGAACGTATTGCATTGCCGTTCTCCAATTCCGCTTTTGCATCTGCATTGTGTTCGGTACGAACACAATATAATAGAATTATCAAAATTATGTCAATAGGAAAAAATTTCTCAAAACAGGAAAATTTTTCATCAAATAATTTAAGCACCTCCACGGTGCTGCCGATAAATAAGTGTAAGCAGCAGGGATTGCTGTTTAGTAAAATAAATAAACAGCCGTTATTACGGCGAAACACGGAGGTTTCTTATGCGTATCAATCACAATGTGCCATCAATCGTTACCCAGAACGCTCTTGCGTCCAATAACAGGATGCTGGGCAAAGACCTTGAAAAGTTATCCACCGGTCTTAGAATTAACAGATCCAGCGACGATGCCGCGGGTTTGTCCGTATCGGAAGGTTTAAGAACTCAAATCAGAGGCGTAGAACAAGCAAAGAAGAACACTATGGACGGTATCAGCGCTTTAAACATCGCCGAAGGAGCGATGAACGAAATTCATGCGATTTTGCA
>JAIRUI010000027.1 GCA_031254455.1 Chitinispirillales bacterium
AAAAGTAATATTGAAATTTTTGGTTATGATATTGGTTTTGACAAGGACGAACAGAAAACAATTATTCTTGCAAAAGCAAATATGTTGATATATTTTTCAGAATTAATAAAAGATAATAAAACAATAACTACACAATTTGCAGATCTATTCAATAAAAGTTTTGAACTGAAAAAAAATTCAATTCTTGGCACATTAGCAGTAAAAGAAGAAGAAAAATACGACCTGATACTTTCCAATCCTCCTTATGTAACAAGTGGAAGCAGTAATATCAAAGAGGAAATAAAAAGAAAGAATCTTTCTAATTATTATAAAATAAATGCAATGGGCTTGGAAGGTTTGTTTATGGAATGGATTATTAAAGCCCTAAAACCAAATGGAAAAGCATTCATTGTCGTTCCTGATGGAATACTCAATCGACAAAATGATAAAAATTTGAGGCAATACATTCTTGATGAATGTACCATTGACGGTATTATTTCATTACCTGTTAAGACATTTTTTTCAACACCTAAAAAAACATATATACTTTGTATTACAAAAAAAGGAAACAGATTAGAACAACAAATAGAGCCTGTTTTTACTTATTTAGTCAGTGAAATAGGTGAAAGTCGTGATATTTATCGTTTCGAAATAGAACAAGATGATTTAACGGAGGCAATAAATTGGTTTAATCAGTTTAAAAATGCAAAAACAACTTTTAAGTGTGACGAAAAGCGTTGCAAAATTCAACCAATTTCTAAATTTAATCCTGAAAATCATTGGAGTGTTGAACGCTGGTGGTCAAAAGAAGAACAAATTGAATTAAGAATTGTAGAAGAAAATAAAACGATTGACATTAGCGGTTTTAGCGAATTAATAGGTGACGCTTCAGAAACACTAAAAGAATATTCTGATTTACTGAAAGGTGTTGCCGAAAAAAAAAAGTTAGTATGCGATTTTCATGAAATATCCTTATCAGATAATAATTATTTCAATCTCTTTATCGGAAAACGTTTGGTTAAAAAAAACCTAATTCACATAAAAGGGGACATGCCTATTTTTAGTGCAAATGCAAAATTTCCAATTTCATTTCATAGCCAAAGTAATATAACAGACTTTTCAAATAATTTTGTGCTTTGGGGCATTGATGGTGATTTTGATTTTAATTTCATTCCTAAAAACACTCCTTTTGTAACCACTGACCATTGCGGTACAATCAGAATTTTGAAAGACGATATTTTGCCCGAATACTTAATGCTACAACTTCAAACAGTAAAACACAAGTATGGTTTTGACAGGGGACTGCGGTCATCTTTAAAAAATATGCAAAATGTTTGTGTTGAAATTCCTTTTGATGAACAAGGCAATATTGATGTTGAAAAACAAAAAGAAGTTATAGAAAAATACGAATATATTGCAGAGTTGAATAAAAAAATTTCACAATACAAAAAACAGATAGAGGAATTGAAAGTTGAAATAGAAAATGAATATGATATAGAAAAATTTAGATTGGATAATTTGTTTGAAATAAAAAGCGGTAATTCAAAACTTACACAAAACTATCTAAATAATCATAAAGGCGAATATGTTGTTTATTCTGCAAATACCAAACAAAATGGAATATTCGGACATATTGATTCATACGATTTCGATATTGAGTGTATTCAATTAACCGCTAATGGCGTTTATGCAGGAACTTTCTTTTACAGAGAAAAACATAAATTCAGCATTAATGGCGATGCAAGATTATTAATTAAGAAAAATGAGAAGTTAGATTATCATTATCTTCTTAATGAATTGAAAAATGTTTTTATTGCACATAATTTTAATTGGGAAAACAAACCAACTATTGAAAAAATAAAACCAATAGAAATTTCAGTCCCAATTAATTCCAAGTGTGAATTTGACTTGTCCGCTCAACAACAAATTGCCGAAAAACACCACAAAATAGAACAAATCAAAAAAAGCATTTCGGAAGAATTAGATAAAATCGCAAGCATAGAGATAGATTTTGATTAAGAATTCTATTTTCTGTTGGAAACATTAAATACTATGCAAAAAATAAACATCTCCGAAAACGAAGCGCCGCAAAGAGTTGACAGGTTTTTGTGTAAATACCTGAATAACGCGGAGAACTCTGTAGTTCATAGGCTTTTGCGGAAAAATATCGTCAGAATAAACGGGAAAAGAATAAAAGAAAACGCAATTTTGCAAGTCGGCGACGTTTTGGGGATTTCGCTTTCGCAAGAGCAGATTTCGCAATTACAAAAAGAAAAACCGCCTGTTTGCGTACAGAAATCAAATCTGAATATTGTCTATGAAGACGATGAAATCTTAGTTGTTGACAAACCCGCCGGACTTTTGACGCATCCCGATAAATCCGAATACCAAAACACGCTTGCGACACATGTTCGGACGTATCTTTGCCATCTTTGCACAAAAACGTTTAGCCCCGCACCGATTCAGCGGCTCGACAAAAACACAAGCGGACTTGTAATGTTTGCAAAAACCTACAACTCGCTTCAATTTTACAACGAGCAAATGCGAAACCGCAAAATTGAAAAAAAATATCTGGCAATAGTTGAAGGAAGAATTGAAAAATCCGGTGAAATCAAAGGATTTTTGGAAAAAGATGAGAAAAGAAACAAAGTTTTTTTATCGCAAGATTCGTCCGAGAACTCAAAATTCGTCCATACGCAATACGTTATAAAAGATGTGAAAGACGATTTTTCACTGTTGGAAATCACGCTTTGCACCGGACGTTCCCATCAGATCCGCGTATCGATGGAATACGTCGGACATCCGATAGTCGGCGATAAAAAATATAATGCGCGACGAAGAAGCGAAGCGGCGTTGGCGGCAAGTAATGCGCAATCGAAATATCAACTGCTTCACGCATATAAAATTACGCTTGCAAGCGGACAGATATTTGAGTCGAAATCGGAGCGGATTTTTGAGTTTTGGGCGGGAATTTAATAGGGATTTATAATTGAGCCGACAGAAGATGAAATGCTTGTCGTTGACTTATTAAGCGAGATTGTTGTATTTTATTTGGCGAATGTTAAGAAACGGAATTTGGAGGAAATATGAAAATTTTACTGATTAACGGAAGTCCGCGTTCGTCCGGCTGCACGTTCAGGGCGTTGTGTGAAATTGAAAGGGAACTTAAAAACGAAAGCGTTTCGACCGAAATTTTTCAAATAGGAGCAAACGCGATTTCAGGTTGCCGCGGGTGCGGGTATTGTCGTGAAAACAAAAAGTGCGTAGTTGACGATTCTGTAAATAGTTTCGCTCAAACGGCGGCAAAGGCTGACGGATTTATTTTCGGTTCGCCGGTTCATTACGCCGCGGCAAGCGGAGGAATCACCGCGTTTATGGACCGCCTTTTTTATTCGTCGTCGTACGCATTGGAATATAAACCCGCCGCCGCGATAATTTCTTGCAGAAGAGGCGGGGCGAGCGCCGCTTTCGACCAATTAAACAAATATTTTACCATAAACAATATGCCGATCGTTTCGTCACAATATTGGAATATGGTTCACGGAAACACGCCGGAGGAAGTTGAAAAGGATTTGGAAGGTTTGCAAATAATGCGAACTTTAGGTAAAAATATGGCATGGCTGCTGAAATCAATAGAAGCGGGAGCGAAAGCGGGAATCGCTTATCCGAAAAAGGAAGAAAAAGTAAAAACGAACTTTATTCGCTGATTGCGGTGTTGCCGCCTATATTCATAAATTAAATAAGACAAGATAATAAATTAAATAAGACAAATTAAAATCTCCGGCTCTCCTACTCTCAAGCGGCTATACACAATTCCTGACAAAAAAAGCGACTTATTAAA
>JAIRUI010000028.1 GCA_031254455.1 Chitinispirillales bacterium
GACCGAAGACCGAAGACCGAAGACCGAAGACCGAAGACCGAAGACCGAAGACCGAAGACCGAAGACCGAAGACCGAAGACCGAAGACCGAAGACCTCAAAAGGTACTCAGTAAAAATACTATTCGCCGCAGTAAAAGTCAAGTTTTTCAAATAATTCGGCACTGCTTCCCTCTGTCTATTTAGTTCGGTTGTAGTCAAAACTTTCAATAAAATAATATTTGTTTTACAGCGTTCGCCTGAATTTTTTATTTTTCTGAATTTTTGTCTGTACGTATTTTATGATAGAAACAGGTTTAAGCCCAAGTGAAGTATTCCGTACTTCTCTTTTCGTAGTTCAAGTAAAATATATTTATTGTCATACTTTAACAAGCGAAAAACTGCAAAATAAAAAAATAAAGCCGCGTTTATTTACAGTCAAACAAAAAGAAATAACAGAATTTTGTTATTTTGCAAAAGGCTCATTTCGCCTAAAGTAAAGAAAAATGTTTATAGGAATGTTTTTGCGTACAGTTTTTCCGAACGGTTTTATATTACTGTTGAAATTAAAAATCTCAAACGGCGATAAGAAGTAAAAATGAAGAATAGCAAAAACACAAACAAAAAGTTTACTGAAAAAAAGTTCACTGAAAATTCTTATCCGCTTATAAGTCTAATGGCTGCATTGTTCATTTACGGTTGCGCCACGCAGGAAACACCGGCGCCGTCTTCGGCGACAATCGACTATTACTTTTCATACGATACTTCGTTTGCAGAAAATGCTGAGGTAAAGTTTTCTACCGGTAACGCCGATTGGACTATAGAAAAGGCGGGAATGATAGCGGGTGAAATCGGTATTCATTGGGAAGAAGCGAACACTCCCAGAAGTGCAGACCCGATTTGCGCTTCGCTGCGTCATGACGTTCCGGGAGGAAAAATTTCACCAAAAATTTACGGATATTTCGCCGTAGATTTGTTGAAGCCGCAGCATATTCAAATGTTGAAAGTAGAACCCGGAATATATTCGCATATCCACATGGTTATAACAAACGAAAACAATGCCAACGCTTTGGGTTCTTCGGTTACAAGAATAGACAGTTTCCCCGAACTCAAACAAAATCGGTCATATTACGTTTCTGGGAAAGTTTCAAAGGATGAAAAAGAATATCCGTTTGAACTTTATACGACACAAACGTTTGACGAAAACACTATGGGCGATATGATGTTTCGCATTCAGATATTTGAAAACGAACTCTATTCGTTTTTCGTTTCACCAAAATTACAATCGTGGTTTTCTCCGATAGTGTTTGAGACGCTTAAACCTAACGAAAACGGCATTGTCTTGATTAACGATGAAAACAATTATTCTGCGGCATACGCTTTTCGGCAGAAATTTACCGATTCAAACCCTATGGCTCTGGCGATAAAGAAACAATTATGAATATTATAAAAGCAAATTACCGACACAAGATTTGCACCGTTTTTGCGGTTGTAATAACAAGTAACACATGTTTACAGGCGCAGCAAACCATAGATATGGGGACGATGTTTGTGCAGGACAGCGTAACATTATTGACTAAGTCGGAAGATAAATTTGGAGTTGTCGATACGGTTTCGCGAGACGAAATAGAAAAGACGACCGCAACAAATCTGCTGGACTTGCTTGACGGAAAATTAGGCGTTAGAAAGAAAGTTGACTGTTCGGTTTGTAACACCGCTCACATTCGCCTTTTGGGGCTTAACGTGGCTTATTCACAAATCCTTGTTGACGGTATTCCGGCTTATTCGGGGCTTGGAAACGTGTATGGAATAGAACAGATTCCTCTTGTAAATATAGATAACGTACTTATCATAAAAGGCGCTTCAAGTGTAAGACACGGAAACAATGCTATTGCAGGCGTAGTGGATATTATTCACAAACCGATTCCGTTCAACACTAAAACCTATTTCAAAGTAATGTTGGGGCATCACAACGAGCAAAATTACGACGCTTATTTTTCTACTTATTCCGAGAAAACGCAAACCGGCATACAGGTGTCTATGGGATATGCCAATTCACCGCGTATAGATATGGATAAATCGACTCCTATGATGGACATTGCGGAGTTTGACCGTGTAAATTTTTCAATGCGACTTTCGCAGGAAGTTAAAAATACCGAACTTTTTGCAAACGCGCAGGTCGCTTACGAAGACAGATTCGGAGGAACACAGTCGTCTTCGCGCAAATGGATTGGGTCTTTCCAGTCCGAAAGCGTTTATGTAAACGAATGGGGCGATAGCGTATTCCAACCGCTTGTTTATCAGGAATATGCAAAAACAAAACGCGTAAATTATGAAATCGGAGCGAAAACGCAAGTCTCGCCGATTATCGTAAATGAAAGCCGTGTAAATTTTATTCAGCATTTCCAAGACAGTTATTACGGCTATCTGTCGCTTGAAGCGTTGCAGAATATGCTTTTTGCCGTGTCGGATTTTCATTTTGATTTTCTGCGAAACAAACTGCTTGCCGGAGCAAGTTTCACATATGACAAATTTTACGACGACCGCTCAATCGGTTCGCATTTATATACGATTCCGGCTGTGTATTTACAGGATATTTTTGTGATCAACGACGAATATCTTGATATGTCTATAGGATTGCGCGGCGACTTTCACAACGTTCACGGACTTATTTTGTCACCACGATTTGCGCTTAATTATTATGCCAATCACCATTTGAATTTTAAGGCTACGGCGGGCAGAGGATTCAGGACGTTTAATTTGTTTTCCGAAAACCATTCGGCTACGACAAGCGACGTGTATTATTTGGAACCTACCGACAATCTTCGTCAGGAAAGTTCATGGACGTTCGCCTTAAACACGCAGTATTCGCAATTCTGGAGAGTAAACTGGGGAATTACCGCGGAGTTTACCGCTTACCAGACTATGATTTCGGACTATATTCAGGCTCATTATTTACGGCAATACACGCTTGACGGGCGGCAAATCGTTCGATACGAAAACCTTGACGGAACGGCGATAACACGCGGGCTTGAAGGCGCAGTTCGTTTTTCTCTGCCGAAGGGATTCGCGGTAGAAGGCGGCGGAAATCTGTTTAATTTTGAATCCAAGAAAGGGACAGAAAAGAATTTTGCGTATTATTCTCCAAACTACACGGCGCTTGCTAAAATTGAGTGGAACGAAAGAAAATCCGGCGTAGGTTTGTCTTTTGATTGGAATTATACGGGAAAACAATTGCTTCGCGAGGTGCGTTTCGGACAGAAACTTGTTAAAACACAAAGATACGGCAGTCCGTATTCGACTTTCAACGCCCAAATAGACAAAAAGATTTCAAGATGGACGATTACTGCGGCGTGTCAAAATATCGGCGATTTCTATCAATCGAAAATCGAACCGATTTTCTATGTGGACGGCTGGTATTACTTAACGACTTCTGTGTGGGCGCCAATCAAAGGACGGACTTTTTACGGAGGAATAAGGTTTAATTAAGAATTATCGGTTTTATAGATTTGGTTTTTTGTTTAACATTTTAAGTAAAGGAGTTTCTAAATGAAACGATTAAAGAGTAGTTTGGCGGTGTCTGTAATAACCGCAATGTCGGCGATAGCGTTGTTTGTCGGTTGCAGTAAGGACGAGGAACAAAAAAATGAAAAAACGATTAATGGGATTGAGTGCGTTTTGGTCGAAGCGGGAACTTTCTGGATGGGAAGTCAGGCGAGTGAAAGAGCAAAACCCAATGACGAAGTTTATCATCAGGTAAAAATAACAAAAAGTTTCTGGATAAGCAAATATCCTATAACTAACAAACAGTACGGCAATCAAATTCCGGGCATGGATAATTTCCCCGTTACCGATATTTACTGGGACGAAGCGGACGATTTTGCTAAAAGCAAAGGCGGACGCTTACCTACGGAAGCCCAGTGGGAATATGCGGCAAGAGGCGGTAACAAAAGTAAAGGATATATTTACAGCGGAAGTAACAATCTTGACGAAGTCGCATGGCATAAAGATAATTCGGGCGGTTCAACGCATGAAGTCGGGACTAAAAATCCAAACGAACTGGGAATATACGATATGACCGGAAACGTTTACGAATGGGTCAGCGACTGGTATGACGATTACGATGTGGAAGAAAATGGTTTGCGAACCGACCCTGTATTAGACAATCCCGCTTACGGCGAAATGAAGATATTTCGCGGTGGATACTATAACACCGACGACAATACCTTCAACGGTGCGGGTAATGCGAGAAAGGAATGTCGTATCGCATATCGTGAGGCTTGTTACGATGTTGATTCGAGATTGCGGCATGACGCAAGCATGGCGGGGATTCGTATAATTTTTGATCAATAAATACTTGTTTTAAGTTTTACCGTAAAGGAAGTCTGTGAATGGAGCGATTAAAGAGCAATTTGGCGGTATCTGTAATAACCGCAGTGTCGGCGTCGGCGTTGTTTATTTTTGTCGGATGTTCCGGCAATGACGATAAGGCGGTTGAGTTTACGATTACTTACGATGCAAATGTAACAAATTTTGCAAAAACAATACCTTCTAACGTTACGGTTAAAGAGGGTGAAAAAGTGACACTTGCAGGAGAAAGCGATTATTTTAACCGTCGAAGCGAAAGCCTGTATCTTACCGTATGGAATACCGACGCGGCAGGGACGGGAACATCTTATAATCCTTCACAGACTATTACTCCTACCGGCAATTTAACGCTTTATGCGCAATGGAGTGTAAATTCGCCTGCCGCCAAAGCGCGTATAACGTTTTACGGCGGAGAAAAAAGAATAGGCGACGACCTTCAAAACCGCAATCAGTTATACAATGAAGACGGAACGTTTAATTGGTATTCTAACGCCGCTCACAGAGTGTTTGGTTACGGAGGAATTACCGTTGAAGAAGCGTATATGGTATTGAAATATCCGACGGTTACGGCGACTCACGAAGGCAGTGCCAGAGGTTTAAGACATGCAGGCGGAACGTTTACGCTCGGAGACATTGGCGACCATTCGGTAGGTCCTACGTATGCCGTCAAATTAACCAATTTTTATCCATCGCGTTTGGGAACAATTGAAATAGACCCGGGAGAATACGGCGATCCGTTGGTGCGGGTTTTCTGGCCCGGCAGCGACGGAGTAAACGCCAATGTGTGGTGGGATGCGATGGTAGATGTAGATAACGGTGCAAAAGCCGCTTTGAAAGCCGCAAACGCCGGATATGTTTACAAGGGTAAAATGAGTTTTTTGACCTTTGATACCACACAAGTCGGCGAGAACACCGTTATTTCCGTGAAAGACTCCATAGTATATGATTATGAAATACGCGGCAGAAAAGAAATTGGTCCCATACCATTACCGACACGTCAGCAGACTCAGCAGAGCGGACAGGTTATGCAATGGGATCTTGCCGGAGGTGACGAACTTCAACTTAACATTCTTACGCATTCGAATCGCTGGATGAGTCGTTATCAAGAACTTCAGGTGTATAAAGATTTGGATATGCTGGATACGCTGGATGGCACAGCGGACAGAAAAATTTTAATCACTCCCGAGACTATGGTTAATTATTCGCTCAGAGTATATGACCCTGATCTTGTCAGCGATACAAATCGTAATAATTTTCCTGTCGCAGGGAAAACTCTATCGGATTTGATTGACGACGAACTTTTCCGACCTGCCGATGTCGATAAGAATCTTGGACAGAGATTAGGTTTTGACTTGTATTACTCCAAACAATACAAGAGGTGATTCTTTTGGTATTTTACTTAGCGGTTTCCGCTGAGATTCAAAGGTTCGACAATAAAATTAGTATAAAAAAAAGAGCATGGAAGCCCGTGAGGGTTTCCATGCTTTGCGAGATGCCGGCAACGACCTACTCTCCCATCAAGTCGCCCTGACAGTACCATTGGCGAAAGTGAGCTTAACTTCTGTGTTCGGGAAGGGAACAGGTGTATCCTCATCTCTATAATCACCGGCAAA
>JAIRUI010000029.1 GCA_031254455.1 Chitinispirillales bacterium
ATTTAAGGTAATATCTGAAAAATACAGAAACAGAAGAAAAAGATTTAAACTAAGGTTTAATTTAATAGCGGGGATATGCAATTATGAAAATAATTATTGATTTCGCAAGAGGTCTAATGAAATATTGGTATATGGCGAATAGTATATTTATTAAAAATTTAAGCCTTAATCGGCTTGTAATGCGGAATTAAGAGGATGGCGAAGATTGTATATAATTCCCGATAAAATATAATAACAAGACACGATTAGCAGGAAAAATATGTGGGTGATTTATTCTTTGCTGGCTGCGGTGTTTGCCGCCGTGGTGGCTATTTTTGCAAAAATAGGAATAAGCGGGGTAAATTCAAATCTCGCGGTAGCTATTCGTACCGTGATTGTTTTGCTTATGTCGTGGTTTATAGTTTTTATCACGGGAAAGCACAGTGAAATTGCACAAATCACGCAAAAGAGCTGGATATTTCTGGCGCTTTCCGGACTTGCAACAGGTATTTCGTGGCTGTTTTTTTACAAGGCTCTGCAAATCGGCGACGCGTCTAAAGTTGTTCCGATTGACAAACTTAGTATCGTAATCACAATGGTTTTGGCTTTTGTGTTTTTGGGAGAAACCGCAGATCCAAAAACGATATTAGGCGGACTGCTTATAGTTGCCGGAACTTTTATTCTGATTATAGGAAACGGGTAAAGCGAATTTTATGAGATCTGCCCTCTGTTTCTGCTGAGACGATACCTTTCGCTGTAAGCCAGCGCCCCCCAAATTCCGATTGCGTGCGCTTCGCATGAGGCGATACAGCGACCGCAACCGATACATAAATTTTTATTTACGCTGTGACGTTCTCCACGCTCGCCTTCGATTGCGCCATTGATTGGACACGCCTCGGTGCAATTTCCGCACCCGGTACATTTCGTGTCGATATTAACCGTCGGTCTGACTTTTACCAAATCGGTGAAACTGTGCGACGGGCATTTTCGAGACGCAACAATGAAATTTTCACCCGTATTACAGTCAAGTTTTGGAAGAAAATTGTCCATAACTATCGAATTTGCAATGCCGACCGATTTGGCGCATATTGAACAACCGGTACAACCGACCGAACAGTATTGTTTCACTTTTGAGCCTTTGTCGTGATTGCTGCAAGCGACGAATACTTTTTGCGTTTCGGGAGAGGTTTCTATAAGTTTTCTAGGGCAGGCGGAAAGACACGCGCCGCATCCGGTACATTTTTCATCGTTTATTACCGCAACTCCATTTTTATTGACCGAAATTGCGCCGAAAGGGCACGCTTTTACGCAGTTGCCGAAACCTAAACATCCGTATTCGCATTCTTTTGAACCGTTGGCGACCAAAACCGCCGCGAGACAATCGGGAATCCCGTCGTAGATCGCTCTTTCACGCGCTTCGGCAATCCCGCCTTTGCAATGAATTTTTGCTGTCTTGGCAACGATATTTTCACCGTCCGTATCGCCGAGTATCGAAGCGATTTTGCCGGCGGTATCGGCGCCGCCAGGAACACAGCCGTTGAGTTTTGCTTTTTTGTCTTTGTCCGAAAGCGCTTGCGCGAAAGCCGTACAGCCTGCAAACCCGCACGCTCCGCAGTTTGCGTTCGGAAGGATTGAAATAATTTTTTCTACTTTCGCGTTTGGGGCGACGTAAAATTTCCAGTCGGCAAAAACAATAATTATTCCAAGCACAAGTCCAAGCATAGTAAAAATTAAAACCGGCTCAAACATTTATCCTCCTATCGTCATTCCTGCAAAGCCCAAAAATGCGATCGCTATAAGTCCTGCGGAAATAAACGCTATAGGCAGTCCTTCAAACGCTTTCGGAACGTCAGCAAGTTCTAGACGTTCTCTTATTCCGGCCATAAGCACGAGTGCCAACGAAAATCCCACTCCAGACATAAACGAATTTACCATAGCCTCCGCAAAAGTAAACGGAAGTCCGGTGTATTGGTTATTCCCTATGTTTATCACGGCGACTCCCAATATCGAGCAGTTTGTTGTTATCAACGGTAAAAACACGCCTAATGAATCGTAAAGCATAGGCGAATATCTTTTTATCGCCATTTCCGTTATTTGGACGAATGCCGCGATAATCAAAATAAACGCGATTGTTTGAAAGTATTCTATATCGTACGGCTGCAAAACAAAAAAGTTGAACGACCAAGTAAATAATGTCGAAACTACCATTACAAACGTAACGGCAAGCCCCATCCCAACCGCTGTCGATAATTTTTTTGACACGCCGAAAAACGGACATAATCCTAAAAATCTCGACAAGACGAAATTTTGGATAAATATCGCAGCGATTGAAATTTGCAAAAAAACTACGAACAAATTATCACCCATTTTTCACTCCGGGTTTGAAGCTGTTTATAATTGCCAAAACCAGGGCTATGGTGAAAAATCCGCCGGGCGCCAAAATAAATATAACCATTGGCGAATACTGCGGAATTACGGAAAGTCCAAGCAATTTGTTCGCTCCCAAAAGTTCACGGATCGCGCTCAAAGTAACTAAGGCGAAAGTGTAGCCAAGACCCATAACCAATCCGTCGATTGCAGATTTTGAGACATTATTTTTTGTCGCAAACGACTCCGCCCGTGCAAAAATTATACAATTCACCACAATAAGCGGAATAAATATTCCTAATCTGGCGTCAAGTTCCGGGAAATAGGCTTTTATTAACAACTGTATAACAGAAACAAACGTCGCGATAACTACAATAAAACATGGGATTCGCACTCTATCGGGAATTATGCCTTTAACAAGCGAAATAATTAAGTTTGAACATATAAGTACGGCTGTAGTCGCCACTCCCATTCCGATTCCGTTTTGGACGGAAGTACTTACTCCAAGCGTAGGGCAAAGTCCAAGCGCTAAAACAAATATTGGGTTTTCCGTAAAAACACCTCTTTTGAGTTCTTGCAAAAATTTGTCAATCATTTACTTAATCCTCCGACTTTATTTCAGAGTGTTCCTGATTCGTATTTATTTCAGCCTCTTCGGTAATTTTAACTAAAGATGTAAGCAATTTTGCTCTTGCGGATATTTCGTTTGTTATCGCCGTAGTTGTGATTGTCGAACCGGTAATTACCGTTATTTGATTGTTTTTAAGTAAATTATCTTTCGCCGCGTTATCAAGCGTATGCCATTCGCCGTTTTTGTGCAAAGAAATTTTATCGACCGTTGAAACTCCTTTGTACTGTTCACAAAACCAAGGATATGTTTTTTCCTGTTTTTTCCAAAGCCCAAACGGGAATTTAGCATCCGAGACAACTTCGACGATTCTTGTTCCGAGCCCCGGCGTTTCGTTTTGATTGATTATGGAAAGTCCTTTGATTTTTCCGTCTAAGTCCAAACCGCAAAAAAAGTTTATCACGCTTGAATAACCGTACGCCGCTCCTATAAACGCAAATCCTATGATTTTGTTGCCGGGGGCGAATTCTTTCCAATATATTCCAAATCCGTCAACACTGTCGGCGACAACTGTCGAATTTTGCGACAAAACGCTTTTTAGAGAAAATTCTTGCGCAATTTGTGTATGCTTGTTTATCTTATCAAAAGTTTTATTGTATGTGAAAACTATCGCAAATGTCGCCGCAAAAACGAATAAAGTCAAAACAAACACTATTTGAACAGAATTTTTCATCGCTTCCTGCCTGTCCCGTAAACTCTTGGTTTAACACATTTGTCAATTAACGGAGTAAACAAATTCATAAGCAGAATTGAGTACGAACAACCTTCCGGATATCCGCCGAATTCTCTTATTATAAACGTTATTATTGCACATCCCGCCGCAAAAATCGCCTGACCTTTGGCGGTAATCGGCGTAGTCGTCATATCTGTCGCCATAAAAAACGCACCTAAAAACAATCCGCCCGAAAGTATTTGAAACATTGCTACTGTAAATGCAGTTCCGCTGAAAAATGAAACGTCTGTTTGACCGAAAATCAAATAAAGCAAAAACACTCCGCCTATATAAAGTGCAGGCACTACCGGATTTATTATTCCTCTGTATATTAAATAAATACCGCCCAAAAGTAAAGCCAATACCGACGTTTCTCCGATTGTTCCGCCGATATTTCCAATAAACAAAGAATAAAACGAATCTTGCAAATCTGTCAACTCAATAGTTTTAACCGCCTGAATAATTTTTATTGCGACAAGCGGCGTCGCCGTAGAAATTCCGTCAATCGCGCTTGCTCCGCTGATGGCGTCAATGTTTATTCCTGATAAATTTTCAGGTAACTTACCCAAATATCCGCTTCTTGCGAAAATACTCCCCGTCATTGCCATAGGGTAAGACGCCAGTAAAAACGCTCTTCCTGCAAGCGCCGGATTCATAAAATTAAATCCGAGCCCGCCGAATGCGCATTTTACTATGGCTATTGCAAAAACAGCGCCCAGAATCGTCATCGCCGGATTTATTGCAACGGGAAGATTAAACGCCAAAAGCATACCCGTAACAACCGCACTCAAATCTCCAACGGTTGTTTTCTTTTTTAGCAAAAACACCGAAATTATATGTTCTGTCGTTACTGCAGCCGCAACGGCGGCAAGCGTCATCAGTAACGCCCGTAATCCGAAAATCAAAACAGACGCTATTAATGCCGGAATTAGAGCGATAATTACATCAAGCATAATTTTTGTAATAGTTTGCGTTCCGCGAATATGCGGCGAAAATGAAATATGAAGTAAATTTTCGTTTTCCATTTATTTAACCTGCGTTAACGACTCTTTCGCTCTTTTTTGAGTTATATAACTTTTGCACGTACGAATTCTGTGTAAAATATTTATTTTCGCCGGACAAACATACGAGCAACATCCGCATTCCATACAATCCATAACATTTCGTTTTAATGCTTCCTCGTACATGTCTTTCTCGAAATATTTCGCCAAAAGTGACGGGACAAGGTGAATTGAGCACGCTTTCACGCAATTCCCGCAGTTTATACAGTTGTTTTTACTATAAGAAGGAGTAATTGTATCCAAAACAAGCAGTCCGGAAGTTTGTTTCATTACGGGAACGCAGATATCGGGAAGCGATTTTCCCATCATGGGTCCTCCTGCAATTACCTTTTTGATTTTTGAGAAATCCGTTCTGCAATATTCCAAAATTTCTTTAACGTAAGTACCTATAGGGACAATATAATTCCCCGGTCTTTTAACTGCATTGCCCGTAACCGTAATTACTCTTTCGGTAAGCGGGATACCTTCTAAAACGGCATCGCAAACCGCCGCCGCAGAGGCAACGTTTAGCACAACACAAGCTGCGTCAATAGGGAGTTTTCCGCTTGGGACTTCTCGGTTTAATACAGTGCTTATAAGTTGTTTTTCTCCGCCCTGTGGATACTTCGTTTCAAGCGGAATTATTTTTATTCCATAATATTCTTTAGTGGTCGCTTTTTTTTTCATCACATAAATGGCGTCCGTTTTGTTTTTTTCTATGGAGATAAAAACGTATCTGACGCTAAGTATCTTTTGTAAAATTTTAACGCCTTTCAAGATTTTATCGGTTTCTTCAAGCATTAATCTGTGATCCGTCGTCAAATACGGCTCACATTCCGCAGCGTTTATTATCAGAGCGTTTACCTTTTTATCACGATGAGGCAATAATTTTACTTGCGTAGGAAATCCGGCTCCTCCCATTCCTACGATTCCGCAGTCGCCTATCCTTCTCATTAAAATTGACGGGGATTGTTCTCTCCAATTTTTTATCGGTTCAAACCTTAATTCGTCATTTCTGCCGTCAGCGGTAATTTCAACGCCTGTCACTAATTTTCCAGAAATATGTTTAAACATTCCGATTGAACTGACAATCCCGCTGATAGAAGAAAACGCCGGAGATGAAACAAATCCGTCCGCTTCCGCGACACACTGACCTTTTGATACATTGTCGCCGACTTTTACAACCACTTTCGCAGGCGCGCCTATGTGCATCAAAACAGGCACCACAATCTTTTGCGGCAACGGATAATTTTCGATAGGCAAAGATTGAGTCAATCTTTTATTGTATGGAATATGAATTCCGCCTTCGAAAGTCCATTTATTAAACAATTTCCACCCCTGATTTTCAAAAAAACTTCGTAGGAATATAATTTTTGCCGAATAAAAAGGGTAAAAAAAACAACAAAATTACGCTTTTGTCGTTTTAATTTCCCAAAAGAAATTCGCTTGCTTCCATTCTGTTTCTCTTGAAGCAAGAGAAAATTTCAATTCTTCTTTGATTTTTTGACAGTCGTCTTCGCCAAAACGCTTTTTAAGGACGTTTCCAAAAGAATTTTCGTCATTTCTGAACCAATTATCAAAGACCTGAACGGAAATTTTTCGTCGAACGCAATATTGCTTTTTAACAACGTTTACGTTGAAATCGTTTTTTGTAAAAATTTGAGAAATCAAATCCGGAGAAAACTTACCCAAAAGAGTTTTTTCAAACACTTCGTTTTCCACGGTTTTAACGGTTTGTTTATTTTTTTCGCAAACAAAGTCCGACAAGAGTGTACTGTCTCCGGGAACGTACTGTGCAAATACTATCCGTCCGTTTTTTTCAAGAAGTGTGTGAAGCTGTTCTGTAAACGCGTCAAAAAAATCTTTTTCTATAAGCGCCAAAACCCCGCGTCCGATTATACAATCGAATTTAGCGTCTATTTTATCTCCGATTTGTAAAATTTCACCAAAGCGGATAATCGGTTGTGCAAAATACGAAAGTTTTTTAGTAAAATTCTCAAAGTTTTGCGCGTCTTCTTTTGAAAGCGCATACGCCCAAACGCCGCCTGCGCTTGAACATCGAAGCGCTTCCAATGTGAAAAATCCGTTTGAGCCGCAATTTATATCAAGCGTAAGATCGTCAGGCTTAATATTGGCTGTTTCAAAAAAATCTCTGCGTACGTTTTCTGCGTATTTGTCTAAGCCGGACAACGTACGCTCAAACAGAAGCGTGTCAGATTGTGCAAATACTCCGCATTCGGTCTCAAACGAATTTGCAGCAATTTGAATCTCTCGGCGTCGTTGTACTTCTTCTGCGATTTTGGCTTCATAGCCCTGATTTGATGGCATATAGAACACTTTTCCGCGCAAATTGTCAGGAAGATACTGCTGATTTATCCAATGGTCGCGGTAGGCGTGTGGGTACAAATATCCGTCTCCATGTCCAAAATCTTCGCCGTCGCGGGAGGAATCTCTAAGAGCGTTTGGAATATCGTCGGCTTTGTCTTCCTCTTCTATTGATTTAACAGCGTCAAAAAAAGCCATTGCGCTGTTGCTTTTCGGTGCGGTAGATAAATATAAACACGCTTGCGTTAAATGGTATCTTCCTTCCGGCATACCCACGTAGTCATAAGCGGCGGCGCAATTCATAACGACTTGAATCGCTAACGGATCGGCAAGACCCACGTCCTCGCTTGCAAGGATTATCATTCTGCGAAAAATAAATCTCGGATCTTCACCGGCATATACCATTTTGGCGAGCCAAAACAACGCGGCGTCCGCGTCGCTTCCGCGAACGGATTTTATGAACGCAGATATTATGTCGTAATGCGCATCGCCGTCTTTGTCGTATAAAACAGCGCGCTTTTGAATTGATTCTTGGGCGATTTCAAGCGTTATGTGTATGTTTTTGTCTTCGTTTTCAGGCGTCGTTTCTACAGCCAATTCAATTGCGTTCAAAACCGAACGCGCGTCGCCGTTTGCCGTCCTGCAAAGATGTATTACCGCATCGTCGTCGATACGGATTTTTTTATTTCCGTATCCGCGAACGCAGTCGTTCATCGCCTGAAAAAGTACTTGACGTAAATCGTCGTCGCCAAGTGGAACAAGCCGAAATATTCTGGAACGCGAAACAAGCGCTTTGTTCACCTCAAAATATGGATTTTCCGTAGTGGCGCCGATTAAAATTAGCGTTCCGCTTTCTACGTGCGGTAAAAGCGCATCCTGCTGCGCTTTGTTGAAGCGATGCACCTCGTCAACGAAAAGTATTGTACGTCTTGAATACAAATTGTATTCGTTTTGCGCTTCTTGAATACTTTGAACAATGTCCGCTTTTCCGGCTAAGACCGCATTTATTGTAATAAAGTGAGATTTTGTGGTATTTGCTATTATTTTTGCAAGAGTTGTCTTTCCGCAACCGGGCGGACCGTAAAAAATTAAACTTGAAAGCCGGTCTGCTTCTATCGCTCTGCGTAAAAGGCGTCCTTTGCCGAGTATCGCTTTCTGTCCGATGTATTCCGAGAGTGTTCGCGGACGCATTCTGTCTGCGAGCGGCGATTGGCTTTTCAGCAAATTTTTAGACGACGTTTCAAACAGATCCATAATTAAAATCTACACATTATTTCCATACCCGTTCATCTTTCGCATTCTTATGGATTTAGGTGTTATTTCAACAATTTCGTCGTCGTTTATCCAGTCGATACAATCTTCCAAATCCATAACCCTATGCGGAGTTAAAATAACAGCGTCGTCACTTCCCGAAGCGCGCATATTCGTAAGTTTTTTGCCTTTGGCGGGATTTACAATAATATCGTTTTCACGGCAATGTTCACCGAGAATCATTCCCATATAACACTCAACGCCGGGTCCGATAAACAAAGTTCCGCGCTCCTGTAAATTCCCAAGCGGATATGCTAAAGAAACGCAATTGTTTTCTTTTACTATCATCGCTCCGTTATGACGATTTTTAATCTCTCCCGCAAACGGCAGGTAATCATGGAAAATGTAATTCATTATTCCCATTCCGCAAGTATCGGTCATAAATTCGCTTCTATAACCCAAAAGTCCGCGTGTAGGAATGTGATAAACAAGACGCGTCATTTTGCCTTCCGTCGGTTCCATAGAAACCATAAGCCCTTTACGTTCGCCCAATTTACTTATTACAGCGCCCTGATACTGCGGGTCAACGTCTATCGTCAGTTCTTCCCATGGCTCAAGTTTATGTCCTTTTTCACTTTCTTTATAAATCACTTGCGGACGAGTTACCTGCAATTCATAACCTTCGCGCCTCATAGTTTCAATCAAAATAGACAAGTGCAATTCGCCTCTTCCCGAAACTTTGAAGCCGACTCTATCGGTTAAATCTTCAATTTTTAACGCGACGTCGGATAAAACCTCTCTTTTAAGCCTGTCGCCTATGTGCCGAGAAGTCACAAATTCACCTTCTTTTCCGGCAAAAGGCGAGTCGTTTGGGATAAAATTCATAGAGATTGTCGGCGGGTCGATTTCCATCGGCGGCAGCGGGCACGGGTTTTGCGGGTCGGTATAAGTTACGCCGACGGTTATATCGTCAAATCCGGCTACCGCTACAATTTCACCGCATATCGCTTCTTGTGTCGGGACTTTTTCGTTTTTCACAAAACGATAAATTTTTGAAATTCTTGCCGGCTTTGAATTTCCGTCTCTATCGATCACTGCAATCGGAGCGTTTATGTTCATTCTTCCGGAAGTTATTTTTCCGATGGCAAGCCGCCCTAAAAACGGCGAATAATCAAGTGAACTCACAAGCATTTGCAAAGGCTCCTCGGCTGAACCGCCGGGCATAGGAATTCTTTCTATAATCATATCCAAAAGCGGACGCATACTCGTTCCCTGAACGTTGTAATCAAGCATTGAATATCCGTTTTTCGCCGATGAATATACGATGGGAAAGTCGAGCAATTCGTTTGGCGCGTCGAGTTTTACGAATAAATCAAAAACTTGATCGACGACCCAATCCGGTCTTGCTGCCGGCTTATCTATTTTATTTATTACCGTAATGATAGGAAGTCTGAATTTCAGCGCCTTTTTGAGAACAAAAAACGTCTGCGGCATCGGACCTTCCTGCGCATCCACCAAAAGCAGCACGCCGTCCGCCATCCGTAAAACCCGCTCGACCTGTCCGCCGAAATCCGCGTGTCCGGGAGTATCAATAATGTTTATACAATGGTCGCGATAATGCAGTGTACCGTTTTTTGCAGCGATTGTAATGCCGCGCTCTTTTTCAATTTCCATCGAATCCATAAGCCGCTCGGTACGGATTTCACGCTCGCCGAACATTCCGCTTTGTTCAAATAGTTTATCAACAAGGGTGGTTTTACCGTGGTCGACGTGAGCGATAATAGCGACGTTGCGTAAGAATTTTTGTTCCATTTTTTGTTTTCTCGCTTAAAAATCAAGACGAATATACTTTATTTACACAACGGCTTGCAATAAATACGTATCATTTTGATACTTTAATTACACGAAATTTGTAAACCTGTTTAAAATTTACAAATTTACAAATTTTCAATGCCTCTTCCGTAATCGTCCTGATAACGCACTATATCGTCTTCGCCGAAATAATCGCCGGTTTGCACTTCGATAAAAATTAAGGGTTGAGTTCCCGTATTCATAATTCTGTGCTGCTGTCCTCTGCGAATGTCAATTGTATCTCCGTATCTGACGTTCAATTTGAGATGGTCGAGGTCAACAAAACCCTCGCCGCCTACAATCGTCCAAAGTTCGTCTCTTTTGCCGTGCATTTGCAGTGATAATCTTTTGCCGGGGTTTACACAAACCCGCTTCACCTTAAACCTGGGAGTATCCTGTAAAACCTCGTAATCGCCCCAAGGACGCTCTTCTTTTTCATTGCTCATTTTTTATCCTTTCACGAAAACACGACAGTACGATTTTCGTCCGTTAGTATTTTTCTCTGAATGTGCGCGCTTACCGCTCTTGATAAAACCCGGCGTTCAATATCCTGTCCCGTAGCGATAAGATCCTCGACGGAATGTTTATGGCTTACACGCTGAACGTCCTGCTCAATAATCGGTCCCGCATCCAATTCTTCTGTTACGTAGTGCCCCGTAGCGCCGATAATTTTAACGCCGCGCTCAAACGCCTGACGATAAGGTTTTGCGCCTGGAAACCCGGGCAAAAACGAATGGTGAATGTTAATTATGCGGTTTTTGTAAACACAGATCATTTCCGGCGAAATAATCTGCATATACCTTGCTAAAACTATGAAATCAACCTCGTTTTTTTGCAAAATTTCTATTTGTCTTCGTGTTTGCTTTTCGTAATTTTCTTTGCTTATCGGAATATAAAAATAAGGAATCCCAAATTTTTCACAGTCCTCGCGCAAATCTTCGTGATTACTTATTACAAGCGGAATATCTACTTCAAATTCTTTAATTTTCCATCGCGAAATAATATCAAAAAAACAGTGTGCGTATTTTGAAACGAAAATCGCCATTTTCTGTCGAGACGAAGATCTATGAAGTTCCCACGACATGTTAAATTTTTTTGCGGATTCGTGTATAAAAATCGTCTTAAAATCGTCTAATTCCACCGAGAAATTTTCCAAATCCCACTCTACCCGCATAAAAAATTTTCCGTTTTGCCTGTCGGTGTGTTGATCAAGATAAACTATGTTTGCACCAAGCCGTGCAAGCAACGCCGTAACGTCTGCGACGATTCCGTCTTTGTCGTTGCAGGACATCAAAAGCACCGCGGTATTTTTTTGTTTCATTAAATTTCTCCGATTTTTATCGTTAAAATAATATTACTCCAATCGCTTCGCAAGTTTTGTAGTGCAAAAATTTGGAAATTATATACTTTGCGTTAAGAACAACGGATCTAATTTTTGGGACTTATGAGATATGTCACCTATGATATATTTCTATACTGTCACTTCTTAATATCACCAAATAATTATCTACGTTAAAATCTTTACCGCCAGAATCTTTTATTGTCGCCTTGTATAAATTTTCCGTAATAATCGAACATCTGAGTTTGCTTTTGCATTTGTTTACTACCGATTTCATAAAATCCTTGTTTGAAGCGTTTCCTATTAAATATAGCGTTTCATATTCAAAATTTATTTTCAATAAATTGTTTATATACACAGATTCGCCTTCCGTCTCTATTTTAAACTTCTTTCCTATTATTCGAATGGCAAACTTACAATAATATCCGTTAAAATCATTTATGATTTCGTCTTTCATCTTTCTTTGTGAATAGTTGTAAAGATAATCTATCAAATTTAGTACTTCTTCATATATTTTGTTTTGATCACGTTTTTTAGCAAAAACTTTTTCTCCAAGAAAAGTCAATTCTTGCACAAGAACCGGATAAAAAAGTCCTACTTTATTAATTTCGTTATGCTTCTCAAAAAGTTCCGCCACTTTTTCGTTATCCATTTTTTCTTTCATAAAATCTTGAACAAACAAATCTAAGATTTCAGGCTTTTCGCTTTTCAACAAGTCGTAGCAAGCATACAAATCAAGTGATTCTTTTTGGTATTTTGCTACATAAGATTTGGCCTTTTTCAAAAAAGCATATCCGATAAACGCCATTGACGCATTAACAATATTTTGATTTTGGTTTTCGCTTTTATGCAGCCTTAAAATCAACTGCCCGTTTATTAAATAACTTTCACGAGTTTGATTATCAACATCCAGCCAATCAATAGTTATTTTTTCAACATTTAAATGTTTTATCTTTCGAGAAACTTGTTTCAGGTAATCGTTAATTTTTCCTTGCAAGTCATATTTTACATGCGTTTTATCAAATTTTTCGTTTATTTTTTTTAGAAAAAAAGTAATCAATGCTACTAATTTCTCGAACTTTTCAGGATTTTTTAAGTAATAAATAAAAAGTCCGAAAAGTCCCATGAAGCAGGCTGTAGGCAACATAATCCAAAAAGAAACATCAAAATTTACGTTTAGGTTAATGTTTTCAAAAAAACTAAATTTTGTGTTCATTAACATACTCGGTAAATAGTTTTATAGCCTTTGGCGTGTTACAAACTAATTTAACATCTCCGGATTCGGGGAAAATGGAATATATATTTTCAAAGACGATAGTAGTACCGGTAAACTTACACTTTAAGTTTCCTGATTCCATTGTCCTTTTAAGACCTAATTTTTCAATTAAGCGTGGCAGATCATTATCGTAAACAGCCGAAATGTTTCTCTTTTTCATTTTTTATCCTTTCATTATCGTAAAAACATAAATAGTTAAAATGCCGTCATACTGGTATATAGTAAAATACTATACGCCGCAAAACGAGAAAGTAAAAAATTTCTTATCTATAGAGTCTATTCAATCTTAAAAAGAGGGCTTGCTAATTGATTATACCTTTGATTATACCTTTTATTATATTTGTATTGTTTTTTTGTGAGGTGAGTTATGAATTGCAGACATTATGGAAGTTGTAACACAGTAAAATTCCGGATTATTCTATAAAAGGCGTTTCGGCGAGAGGTTACAAGATTACCGATAAAGCGATTGACGGAATTGAGTGGAAGAAAAACGTATAAACTTTTTTATTTCGAGGGGTTTGAAATTAGGATTGTTTAACTGTTCCCAAGTTCCAAGATATTCAATAGTATTATGATTATGAAGCCAATTAGCAACAACTACGTTAGGTTTTTCAGTATTTTTATATCTTGCTATGTCTGTCAGTGAAATATAATCGCCGCTCTTTTCAGATACTACCGTTATCTCCGTTCCTTGTACGCTTATTTTTTCGTTTTTTGCCATTTATTATTCTTTTTCAAAAAAATACCTTTTGTTGCAAACAAAAAAGGTGAAATTCGGTTATATGTTTGCGGTTTTGTTTTCCCTTTATTTTTAATTCTTTTATTTTTCTCGTATTTATTAATAACAATAAATTATTTTGTTTCTGCCAAAAAATCACGAGTAGTGGGGATTTTATCCTTACTTTTCGTTATCATTGCTCTTGTAACAACGTAAGCGGCACTCCTTTATTAGGTTGTTCTGCCCTGCCTACCTTGTTACTATTCAAAAAACGATAGGTGTATTCGTGATTTTTTGGCGAAAATATGAATTTCGGCAGAGCAGCCTTTTTGTTTTTTGCATATAAGTTCTACTCTCATTTTAATTCATAATGTTTTTGATTCGGCTAATATCCAGTATCCGTGCTGCGACAATGCGATTTGGAAGAACGGCTGGATTGCTTCTATTCGTTCGCAATGACGAAACAAGTACCCACTGTCATTGCGAGGAGTGAAACGACGAAGCAAACCAGAGACAGAAGATACAAAAAAGAAAAATTAAACAAGGAGTGTTCTATGCAAAACAAAAACAGATTTTTGAAAGTAACAGCGACAATAGCGATTGCCGCACAGATTGTATCGGCGGCGACAGACATCACCGCCAAATTCACCGACCCGAACTTTAGGACGGAGGTGTATAAGGCGATTGGAAGGTCGTCGGGTATTATATACGACAGTGATGTAAGCGGGATTATAGATTTTAATGTGAATTATAAAGATATAAAATCCCTTTCCGGAATAGAATATTTTACAGGACTTAAAATTTTGCATTGCGCATACAACCAATTAACAGAACTTGACGTATCTAAAAATACTGAATTGCTTTCTTTCTATTGTGAAGTAAATCAACTGACAGAACTTGACGTATCAAATAATACTAAATTGATACATTTTTATTGTCACTATAATCAACTGACCGAACTTGACGTATCAAAAAACACTAAGTTACTGGAGTTAGGAGTTCCGAACAATCAATTGACAACTCTGGATGTATCCAACAATACAGAACTCTGGTTTTTACATATTGCAGAAAACAGAATTACCGCAATTGATTTGTCGAAAAATACCAAACTTGAAGAATTTTATAGTAGCGACAATCAACTGACCGAACTTAACTTACTCAATAATAAAGCACTGACAAAAGTGTTTGTAGAAAGGAATTTATTCGCCAGTGAAAACGACATAAAAGGTTTGAACACAACAAAATACACAGTTTATAATTTCGAACCTCAACGACGAAAGAACACAATAACATTTGACACTGGCGAGAACGGCTCAGCGGTAGCCCCACTCATAGACATATTGAGTTTTGAGAAGATTACCGAACCTGCCGCTCCGACAAAAGAGTATCACTCATTTCGCGGCTGGTTCACCGACGAAGCCTGCACTAAACAATGGAACTTTGAAAGTAATACCGTAGAACAGGATATTACACTTTACGCCGATTGGTATGACACACATCTCGGCGACGCAATTAGAAAGTTTGTAAACAGGCACTATATTTATAACGGTGAACCGCAAATACTTGACAGTATAGAATTTTATAATTCCGAGTCGGACAAGTGGATAACCTTATACGAATATACCGATTTTAATGTAGAATATGATGTAAACACAGACTACACAAATTCGAGAGATGAAGCGGTAAGTGTAATAGTTATCGGTAAAGGTGAGCGCGGGCAACGCGTCGGTGTAAAGAATATAGAGTTCACAATTAATAAACTGAATATAGAAGTAAGCGGATGGGATAGCACATCTTTTATTTATAACGGTAAAGAACAATTGCCGACTCCGGTAATTGCCGAAGAATACCGAAAGTTTGTTACGGTGAAATCAGACTTTGAAAGCATAAACGTCGGGCGTAACTACGCGGAATTAGTATTGGCGTCTCCCAACAATAATATTAATATTTCGAGTATTAATAATAGGACGTCATACACAATAAATCCCAAATATATTAGCGTAATTTGGGGAGAGGAACGGGAATTTGTGTACAATAAGATGGTGCAACATCCGACTTTTCGTCTTGAGCCTGACGAGATTCCGATGAATAATCTTCGTATAATAAATGCGCAGTCTCAAGTCGGTGTATATAAAGATAGCCTTGCGCCTTTTATTATGATAAAACCTGAATCCGACGACGGTAATTACAAACTTGTCAACAGCAGCGTTGATTACAAAATAGTAAAGAAACCGCTTAACGTAGCATTGAAAAAAGACGGCGGTTTTGCCGATGAAGTTTCGGTAAACAAAAAAGCGGGAATTACCGCAAGTGATATTCTTGATTCCTTAAGAAAGATAATCGGTTATGACGGTTTTGCAACGGATACGACAACAAATGAAACAGACAATGAGACAAATTCATTTACAAGCGGAGAACCTGGATTTGAGATTACCCTAAGAGAAAGCGGGCAGTCTTCGCGTTCGCTAAGAGACGGCGGTGCAATAGCGGTGAACGAACTACTTCAAAACGGTGAATATAACGTCGCCGTAAAGGTAAGCGATATTATAGCGCAAA
>JAIRUI010000030.1 GCA_031254455.1 Chitinispirillales bacterium
TTAAGGTAATATCTGAAAAATACAGAAACAGAAGAAAAAGATTTAAACTAAGGTTTAATTTAATAGCGGGGATATGCAATTATGAAAATAATTATTGATTTCGCAAGAGGTCTATTATAGGATACATAAAAATTTTGCAATCCCGCAAAAACGGCGGAACAATATTATCAAGTATATAGTTTATTATCAGTGTTATGTTTCTGTTTGGAAACTTCATATTGTTTTCCTCTTAATTATTTCTCTCCATCGACAATGAAATGCGGGCGTTTTTTTACTTCTTGATGAATTTTGGCAAGATATTCTCCCAAAATTCCCACTGTAAAAAGTTGTATTCCGCCGATAAATAACTGCAGACAAATTATTGACGACCATCCCGTATCGGGAAGTCCGGCTATAAATTTTCTGACAATCATAAACGCAAAAAGCAAAACCGAAAAGACAAAAATTCCTATTCCTAATATTGACGCCAAATGAAGCGGTTTAATTGAAAATGAAATAATGCCTTCTAAAGAATAAAAAAATAATTTCCAGAAAGACCATTTCGTTTCGCCTGCGGCTCTTTCTATATTTTCGTATTCAAACCATTTTACCTTAAAACCTACCCATGGAAAAATACCTTTTGAAAACCTGTTGTATTCACCCAAAGAAAGAATCGCATTAACATATTTTTTGTTCATCAAACGAAAATCTCTCGCTCCGTCAACAACATAGGTGTCGCTTAATTTTGTAATGATTTTGTAAAATATTCTTGCGAAAAACGAACGAATCGGCGGTTCGCCTTTTCTGCTTACCCGCCTTGAACCGGCGCAGTCGAATTGTCCGTATTTAACCGCTTCAAGCATTTGCGGCAGCAAACCGGGGGGATCTTGTAAATCGGCGTCGATAGTAACGATAAAATCTCCGTTCGCTTTTTGAAGTCCTGCAAACATCGCCGCCTCTTTCCCGAAATTTCGCGAAAAAATCATATACTTGATTTTCTCATTATCTTGAGATAAAAATTTAATGATTTCTGCGGTTTTGTCGCAAGAGCCGTCATCGACAAATACAATCTCGTAATCGACTTCTTTTGCTAAACTTTCATCAAAAACTTTACGGATTTCGTTATAAAAAATCGGTAAAACTTCCTCTTCGTTAAAACACGGAACCACTATTGAAAGAATAGGTTTATTCGCATTCATAATTTGTCTTTGTACGATATGTGGGGGGGGGCAATTAAATATTCGTCAAGATAATCTTTGGAATTTTTAAGCCCAAAAACTATGTTATTAACCATGTAAGTCGGCATAATATCGGCCATAAAAGCGCCTGTTTCCAGATTTCCAAATATGTAAATCGTACTGTCTTTAACGTCTCCTTTCAAAATTCGTTCAATTTCTTCTTCTCTGTACTTTGACACGGGAAAAATTACTCGGGAGTAATTGTTTTCGTTCATAAACAATTTGTTTTGAACCGCAAAATACGACAGCGGATATAAATGTAATTTCTCAAAATACCTGTATTGTTGAGCAAGCGGAAGAGTATAAAATATCATTCTGTTGTCGTTTCCGATTTTATTCCAAATTGAAGAATTTAATTTGTTGGAATATTCAAATTTGTGTTTTAAAATTACGCCTTTGCGGTATATGAATTTATGTACGTCGGCGTACTGCACGACAAACAAAAGCGCCAGAATTATGGAGGCGGCGATAGGCTTAAATCCCTTGAATATACAAAATATGGAGAATAACATTAAAATATAAACCGTAACCCAGACAAATCTTCCGGTCGCCCTGAAAACAGACCAAATCTGCAGAATAAATTCCGGATACGGAATAAGCCAATTGTTCTTTCCTAAAGTAATTAGCGGAGAAAGCGCTATTATTACAAAAACGAGACACATTGTAAATATGAGCCCAAACTGTAAATATCTTTGTTTTGATACGTTTTTGTTTTTGATTTTTACCGCGACGATAAATAATGATATAATTACGGATATAATAATTCCTAATCCCAAATATCCTAACCCTTCTTCTTGCGCCGTATTAATTGTGGGCGTTACGGGCAAAAAAGTAGAAAAATAACTTATCTGCGGATTTATCGGGAAATTTAGGTTTGCGCTGTATAAACCCAATCCTTCCGCATAAGAGGAAGTATTGTCGTTAAAGTATCCGAGCAAGTACAACATTAACAAAACGCATAATATCGAACTTGCATAGGTGTATGTAATTCTTGAAGATTCTTTGTTTATAATAAAATCATGGAGCAAATAAAATGACATGATAATAAAACACATAGGCAAAAAATAACTATGAAACAACACGCTTAACGAAAGAATAGACGACCAGACAATACAAGTCTTAACAATACATCTTCTGTTGTTTGTAATTGCCGCATATATTGCAAGTAAGACGATAAATTGGGCGGCTAAACCGTCGTGATAAAATATGCGGTAGGTTAATATAGGCGCAATAGTGAAAAACAGAGAGCCGATAATTGAAAAAACCGAATTTTTAGTAATTTTTTTTATTAAAATTCCGGCGATTGAGCCTTGTAAAAAATGCATGATCAACAAAAATAAACCCGTATATTGAAATTTTTCAGGTAAAATCGGTGAAAAAATTTTGAATATAAAAGAAAATAACGGAATTGAACCGGTATATATAACAGAAACATCAAACGGATAAGAATTTGCGTTTGTTAAGCCAAATGGAAATTTCCATTGCGATATACGAAAAAATTCCCAGCCCAAATATTCCAATGCGACATCATGTTCGTTTACAAGCAACCAGTCGATATATTGGAAATTGAGAATTCGGATTCCGTAATGAAAACAAAAAAATATCGACGCCAATACGCCGCAAATAAGAAATATTCCGGCTTGCGAATTAAAGAATTTTTTGGTTTTCTTTAACTGCAAACTCACCAGTCTTTCTCTTTTAAAATTTCATACAATATTTGCGAATTTTGTGCGTTTATGATTTTTTCCCGCACGTTTGCTTTCGACAAAATTTTGCTCATTTCCGAAAGAAACTGCAAATGCGGCGTTGAATCCTTTTTAGGAGACAAAATTAACACGACGATATAAACCGGTTTTTTGTCTATCGCTTCAAATTCGATTCCGTCGGGCAAAACGCCTATAGCCGCCGTAATGTTTTCTACCGAGTCGGTTCTTGCGTGTGGAAACGCTACGCCGTCGCCGAGTCCGGTGGACATAGATTTTTCTCTTTCAAGCACTTCGTCATAAACTTCGCTGAGATTTGAAATTTTTCCGCTTTTTTCCAAAATATCGACCAATTCGCGGATAACCCCTTTTTTTTCTGTGGTTTTCAACGGAACAATTACCGAATCCGACGACAAATATTTCATATAATTGAAAGTCGTTTCACTTTCCGAATCGTCGTTTGAAATAATTTGGTTTAGTTTGTCCGGTCTCATAACTTCGGCGATCGAACCAAGCGACTGGTTAAGTTCGATAACCGTTTCATACATAATCGTGCTTGCGTATCCGATGTCTTTTGGTTCGGCGACAACCTGGATATTTTCATCGGTAGCCCTAAACAAGAACGTATGTTTACGCATTTGCATCATATAATCTCGTTGTTCTTCTTCCAATTTTTCGCGAATGAAAAACCCTTCTTCTTCACAATGTTTAATGATTTTGGTTATTATCAAGTCGATAAGCCCTTTGTTTAAGAAGGAATATTCTTTCTTTGCGCATATATTTTCATCGATTTCCATGTTTTCGGGTTTAATGCCAAGTTTGTCCATAAGTTTTTTTACGGTCGTTCCTTCCGCAAAAAGTGAAAACAAAATACAGGCGAGAGTGAGTTGAACTATCAGTCCGCGGTGCGGATAATCCACAGGGATTGCAAGCGCCAAAGCCGTAGGAATCGCTCCGCGCAGTCCGCCCCAAGTTAAAATCAGCGAATAATTGTGTGAAATAACAAGTTCAGGATTTTTCTTTCTCACAAAAAAGTTATACGGAGCGTTGCAAGCAATGACGCTGACGTATCTTGCAATCAATAAAACGACAATTGAAACTACAATCGCCGCTAAGACGCCGGTCGTAATCGGACTTTGGCTGAATATGTGCGCCTGTGTCATTCCCATAAGCAAAAACACGAAACTATTCGCCAAAAAAGAGAAAAACCCCCAAAATGTTTCGACTTGCTCGCGATTTTTTCGTTTGATAACGTCCTCTGCTTTAAGCGAAAGCGCAACTCCTGCGGCAAGCGACGCCATAACTCCCGAAAATTCAAGCTGATCGGCGATTATAAAAGCCGAATACGCCATAATTACGCTCAAAACTATCTGATATTCTCGTCTGTCTTTATCTAATTTGCAGATATACGAACCAAGAAGCCCGACAGCTGCTCCGACAGCGGTTCCGCCCGCCAAAATAGCGAAGAAATTCCATATCGCCAGCGGAATATTCAAGTTTGCGGCGCTTTGAGCGGCTTGCAGGCTGCCTGTCTTTATGTAGGTTAGAGAAAAAACAATTCCAAACAAAACTATGGCGGTGGCGTCGTTAGCCATTGACTCGCCGTCGATTATCGTTGTGAGCCGCTTTGGTGCGCTCACTTCCTTGAAAAGTGCGATAACCGCTACAGGGTCGGTGGCGGAAATAAGCGCTCCGAATAAAAGCATTGCGCCGAAAGACAATCCCAATGTTAAACTCAATAACCCACCCACGATAAACGCAGAAATTAAAAGTCCGAACGCCGCCAAAACGACAATCGGGACTATGTTTTTGAAAAGCACTTTACTATCTACGTTTAGCGCGGCGTCAAACACTAAAACCGGAAGAATCAAATACAAAATTATATCGGAAGATAACTGTAAATTTCCAAAGACCGCAAGTTCTTTCGGGTATAAAATCGAAAGCGTTCCGATGATAATTCCGACTACCACCAACCCGATAGTGTAAGGGAAATTTAGTTTTTTGAAAATTAAAGAAGAAAGAGCCGCTATCCCTATGAGCGACAAAATCAACAAAATTCCGCTGAGCAAAGATAATGAATCCACGAAAATCTCCTGTCTATAAGTCTTTTATCAATAAAAAATGTTCAAAAGCATACAGTCGGCAAGGAAAATATTAAATGCACAAACAAAAAGACTTCAAAACGACCGAAATTAAAGTAATTTTAAACGAAACGCTTGTTTAACAAATATTATTTTAACTATAAAAATTCAATAAAAGGTGCGGTTTTATGGAAAAATATTTGCGGGAGAAGCACGAAGAAAGTTTTGACGCCCAATATAATTATTGGCGTTTAAAAATGTTGCAAAATCCGTCGCAGGCCCTAAAAGATATAGATGCGGAATTGCAGGTTTTGTATATACGTTTGGACAACGATCAAGAGGGGAGAGGTCTCGTAGCCGAAACCGGAATTGCCGGAATGATCGCCGGTGTTGAGGCTGTTCGCGCAGAGTGTTTGGATTTGTTGAAAAACGGATGAGAGTTTGCAAAAAATTGTAATCGCTGTAACCGTTACGATATTTCTCGGATGCATTTTTGTTCCGGAAGAACCGCCGTTGCCTGCAGGTAAGTTTGAAGACAGGTTAAATTTTCGAGAAATAGTTTCGGAAACTTCGGCGTATTTCAGTTTTAACAGTTATCTTGAGTTGTTTGAAAATTCCGTCTCGTTCTACTGCGACGCAAACGATCAGGAATATTCGTCTAATGATTTTTTGGGACGCATAAATTCTATTTGCGCCGATACTTCAATTAGATGTTTTTGGAGCGGGAACGACGCCGGCGATGTATATATTTCAATGAATGAAGCGGTCGAACTTAACATCCGTAATTTCAAAATTGTTTCAAAAAATATTTCGGATACTATAAGGGGAGAAGCGAGAATTACTATAAGGTATGGAGGATTATCCGGATGGCAGATTGTTCGTTGGAGGGAAATCGGTGAAAAATACTCTTATTTTCATCCTTATTACAGTGGTTTTGTCGGTAATTAGTTGTTTTAATCCGTTTTTCCCGGAAACAGGTACGCCGCAACAGATTGAAAGTTCGCCGGGAAGGACGATTCAACTTTTGAAAGAAGCGTATGAGCGTAAGGATATTTATTCTTTTGAAGATTTAATATATTCAAAAAATGAATTTTCGTCATATACCCAGATTTCCGACGGCTACTTGTTTGAGTTAAACAATTTTTTATCCGCGACAATACCGAAAGTTTTTATCGACAGCGTTTTTATACCGAACAGGTTTTTGTTTCCAAATCTGTCTTATTTTGAGTTAAAATGGGAAGACGAATACAGAATTCATAGAAAAATGTTTGAAGCGCTTGAAGAAATAGTATTTTTATCTCCGTTTTATGTATCGGACGTTCAATATGAGATTCGCGGAGACGATACGGTTTCGGCTTTGGTAAAAACAGAGTCGTCGAAAATGAGGATCATATACGGGGGAAATAACGATGTCGTCGATATTACCGGGCAGATTTTTGCCATGAAAAAACACGGAGAAGTTTGGAAAATTTGGAAGTGGATAGAGTTGAATTGAAAGAGGGAATGTGATTCAAGGAATTTCTTATACGCGCATTACGCTTGCGCTTGACATAATAAAAAAAATACCGGATGGAGAGTTTGCAGGTTATCATGAACTCGGAATAATAAAACATCAAATTAATTTGGGTGATACAATAACCATTGAGAAATCCGGAGCGATGAAAATTTTTTGCGATAATCCGAACGTTCCTTTGAATGAAAAGAATATTTGTTGGCAAGCGGCGGATTTGGTAAAAAGAGAGTTTGGAATTAAAGAAAATGTTTCTATTGACATCGAAAAAAAAATTCCGGTTCAGGGCGGGCTTGCCGGCGGAAGTTCAAATGCCGCAGAAACGATAAAACTTTTGTTTGAATTATGGGACATAGAAATTCCGTTTTCGCAAAAAATTTCACTTTCAAGGAAATTAGGAATGGATGTCCCGTTTTATTTTTACGGGAAAAGCGCGTTTGATTCCGAAGCGGCGCAGGAACTGCATCCTATTGAAAACAATTGCAAAAAAATGTTCTTTTTGCTTGTAATTCCTCCGTTCGGAGTATCTACAAAAGAGGCGTATGCCAAAATTGACTACTCAAAAATCGGAAAGAACACCGATAAAACCGAGACGATAAAAAATGCTTTAAAAAGTGGAAATATTAAAAAAATTGCAGAAAACATGCATAATGATTTTGAACAGATTGTATTTTTACTGCACCCTGAATTGCAGGATGTTAAAAACAATTTGCTGAAATTTGGCGCCAACGCGGCGATTATGTCAGGTTCCGGTTCGACGATATTCGGCATTTTTGATGACTTTAAAACAGCCGAAATGGCAAAAGATAAATTTGAAAATGTGTTTTTGGGAAATTCTCTTTAAGAAAAAAAATGAGTTTTTTGAAAAAAAATAAGTAAATTTTTAATTGGTGAATTATTATATTATAGAGATGAAGTTTTGACGAAATGAAAAGTTTTGATTCTAAAAAATAATAACGAGCCGGATAAGGAGCTTGCAGCGGTTATGAAAAAAATTAGATTGATTGGTTTTATCGCAGTGTTTTTGATGGCGATTGTCACGCCGTCCGGAATTTACGGACAAACGGCGGCAGCGGATAAGGAAGCGGCGAAAAAAGAGAAAGAAAGACAAGAGCTCATCAAAAAATTGGAGGCGATGCAAAAACAAAAAGCGGCTGAAGAAGCGAAAGTAAATGCGGCAGGTAACGCTCCCACGGTCGGCGTGGAGCAAACTATCGCCCAATATGAGAGCTATTACGAAAAAAATTGTAAGGATGCCAATAATAAGACGTCTCGCTGCGCAGACGCTATGTTTTCTCTTGCGAGCGGTTATTATAAAGATGCGAGAGACGGGTTTGTAAAAGCGCAGAACGATTATGAAATAGCGATGAGCAGATGGGAAAAAAATCCCGTAGGTAAAAAACCGATTCCTCCGAGACCCAGTTATGATAAATCGTTAAAAACTTATGAGGAAGCGGTAGTGAAATACCCGGATTTTACTAAGGCGGCGGAAGGATATTATCAAATAGGAAACATTTACCTTCTTGACGGAAATACGGAAAAATCCAGAGCGGCTTTTACTACGTTGACGCAGAAGTATCAGAATTCTACCCGTGCGTCGGCGGCGCACTTCCGTGTCGCTGAAATATGTTTCTCCGATGTCAGGGATTATGCTTGTGCGCTTGAGAATTTAAATAAAATCAAAGATGAACATGTTACCGACGATATTAAAGAAATGGCTCATTTCCGTAAGGCTGAAATTTATTATAACCGCGGCGATTTGGATAAAGCTGCAGAATTATTCGGTTCTTATGTCGATAAATGCGACAGAAGAGAATATCCCAAAAGAGAACTTCGCGGAGAAGCGTTAGAATATTTGGCTGTTTCGTTTTCGGATATGCCGACAGGCGCGGATGCGGCAATAAGTTATTTTAAGAAAATCGGCAGCCGTTCTTATGAAGACACAATTATCTATAAAGTCGGTATGAAGAACTACGACCACGGACAATTCGACCAGTGTATCGTGGCTTTGAAGAGAGCGATTGAAAAGTATCCGCTTTTTATAGACGCTCCTAGGGCGCAAACAAATGTGATCAACTGTTTAGTTATTCGCAAGAAAAACGAAGAGGCTAACGTTGAACGAGAAAAATTGGTCGCGGCTTATAGCGCCGGAAGCCCGTGGGCGAACGCTAATGCGAATAAGCCTATTGCGTTGGCTTCAGCCGCCGAGAGTATTAAAAACGCGCTGAGTTCTATCGCTATATATAATCATGCTTTGGCGCAAGAAAGTAAAGACCCAGAAGGAAAGAAAAAATATTATACGAAGGCTATTGATTATTATGAAAGAGTTATACGCGGTTATCCCGACGACAAATGGCCGGTTTATGAATATCGTTACAATGTGGCGGAAGCGTATATGTCAACCGGACAATTTGAAAAAGCAGCCGAAAGTTACGATTTCGTAGCCAGCGCCGATTTAAGCAAGTACCCGGTTTATAAATCCGATATTGATACTTTGGGTGCGGAAGCCAGCGATGTTGAAAAGGCAAAAGCGGAAAATACAAGTAAAACTTCTCCCGTCAATATTTCTCAATCGGATGCAGGATTTAACGCTATTGTCGCTTTGGACAGCGTTCGCCAATCTGAAATTAAGAGAGGTAATTTGACCCCCGTGCAGGCGTATTCTCTGCCGGCGACGACGAAATTTATTAATTACATAAAGAGTTATCAGGCGAAGTTTCCTAAAAGCGAAAGCGCTTCCGAAGTGCTTTATTTGGCGGCAAGCGTTCATTTTGACGGCGGAAATTACAAAGAGGCGGTTGCGGCTTGTCAATTATTGCTTTCGGCATACGGGAAAAGCGATACGTCAATGTTCAGAAGATCTACGAAACTTGCGGCGGATTCTTATGTTAAGGATAAATTATACGATTTGGGTATCGCTAACTACGATACGCTTATCGCAAGAACTCCGAAAAACAGCGAGGATTACGTAAACTATGTCGATCTGGCGGCGGCGGCGATTTTCCAAAAAGCCGATGATTTGAGAACAAACAAACAAGTTGTTCCCGCAGTTTTGGAATTTAAGAGAATTGTTTCGAAATATCCGACAAGCCAAGTAGCCGACAAAGGTTGGTTTGAGGCGGCTGTAACGTATGAACAAGCGGATTCTGCGGTATCGGCTGCGGAAGTGTTTAAAGAATTGCACGTTAAATTCCCCGCGTCTGTTCTTATTGAAATGTCGTTCGTTCGTTCGGCGGAAAATTATGTTAAAGCCAAGAAATTTGCCGATGCGGGCGCTACGATGAAATTGGCGGCGGAGGTTGTTAAAAAACCTGAATTCGCCGTCGGCGCTTATTCAAGCGCTTCGGAATATTACAAAAGCGCTAACGAACTGAATTTAGCCGGGGATATGTTCTATGAAATATATAAAAAATTTCCAACGGATAAGCAAACTCCGCAAGCATTGTATAATGCCGGTTTGATATATGAAGACGCGCTGAATTATCTTAAAGCGATTGAAGTATATAATATTCTTGGGACAAAATATACTGAATCCGAGTTCGCTCCGTCAGGATATTTTTCAATCGGATTGTGTTACGAAAAAATGGGCGATTTCCAGAAAATGGCGGCTGCTTTTGTCGATTATTCCAAAAAGTACACTTCAAACCGCGACAGTCAAGTTAAAGCCTTGGTGAAAGCGGGTCAGGCGTATATGGATTTGAAAAACGAACCGGAAGCGAAAGCGAATTTCTATTTAGCGACACAGATATTTGCTAAGTTTAAGGACAGCGATGCGTTGTCCGCTGAAGACGGGGCGAAAGCGTACTTCAATATGGGTGAAATTCTTCGCCGCGATTTTGAGGCTATTAAACTTACCGGAAAGACGCAAAAAGATATTGACGCACAAGCGAAGAAAAAAACGGAAGCGTTTAAACCGGTTATTGATTCTTATATGAGCGCTGTAGGATTAGCGGTAGCCGAATGGGCGATACGTTCAATTTATTCAATCGGTATTGCGGCTAAGAACTATGCGAATGACGTACTTGAGCAGACGCTTATCGGTAAAAGCGAAGTTAAACTTGGAACGAAAGTTAAAATATTATCCGAAACGGTTCAGCCGATTTATGACGAAGCGATAGGAAGATTTGACAAGGCGATACAGCTTGCTCGTGAAAACGGTATTAAAGCGGATTATGTAAAAGAAGCCGAATTGTTTTTGATGCAAGCATGGTTTCTTAAAGGATATGCGTTTGAAGAAGCCGGCACTCTTTTGCGTAATTCGGAAATTCCCAAAGGATTGGATGAAGAAGAAGAAGTCGCTTACATTGACGCTCTTGAAGAATATTACGCTCAATACGCTCAAGGTGCTTTGCCGGTGTATCAATACGGTATTGCAAACGCTACAGGTTTGTTTGTCGGCAAAAACGGATGGTCAGACAGTATTCAGATGCATTTGGGACTTCTTGCGGCGGAGTTCGGTTTGGAAGATATACCCGCGGCTTCCGTAGATTTGGATACGGAAGTGGCGAAAGCGAGGTCCGAAGGTCGTTTTGTTGAAGTTTCCGCTGCTGATGCTGCTAAAAAGACGGCTGAAAGCGAACATCAACAGGCGATATCTGCGATTGCTTCCATATTTTCCGGAAATATGGATATAAATCAGAAAATAGAGGTTTTGGCGTCAAGGGAAGCGAATGCGAGAAGAGCGATAATTGAAGAAGAAACGAAAATTGCGAAACTTAAAGAAAAATTGGGATTATAATTAAGAGTGGATTTAAGATAATAACTATTAACAACTAACCGTGGAGGGTTAAAAATGGATTTGTTCATTAATTACATCGTTGTGGGGTTCAAACCGGAAAATGGCGGAACTTGGTCTCAAGTGTGGATTTTATTGTTGGGACTTAGCGGGCTTGGTTTTTGTATCGAAAGATTTATTTATTTGTTCTTTACGGCGGGAAATACTAAAGATTTTATGAGTTCTCTTCAAAGATTTGTGAAAACGAGCGATTGGGATAAGGCGCAAAAATTTGCCGAATCAAAACCAAACATGCCGCTTGCGAAAGCGGTTGCCGCAATTATAAAAAATCGTGATGCGGGAAGCAAAAAAGTTCAAAAAGCGATTGACGAAGTGTTTTTAAGCGACGCTCCGAATGTTACGAAGAATATATCGATTATAAGTATGTTCGCAAATACCGCGACGATGGTTGGACTTATGGGAACGATTTTCGGACTTATGATGTCGTTTGACGCTGTGGCTAACGCTCCGGCCGCTCAAAGAGCTACGGAACTTGCGAAAGGTATTTCTATCGCTATGTCAACAACGCTTTTCGGTCTTACAAACGCTATTCCGCTCATTCTTATACAAGGCGCTTTGGCGGGTAAAGCTGATAAAGTTCTTGCCGATTTGGATGAAAAAACGTCAAAACTTGTAAATCTTATTGAAGCGTAGTGACGGTCTTTATTAAAAAAAGAAGGTTTGTAAATGGCTAATAAGATAAAAAAGAAAGAAACGACGCCGGAGGACTTGGATTTAACCGTCTTTATGTCCTTAATGGTCGTCCTTATTCCGATTTTGTTGGTGTCTGCTGAATTTGCGAAAATCGCTACTGTGGATATAACGCTTCCGAGAGGCCGCGGTTCGCAGACGCAGACTACGCAGGCGGCAAAACCGCCGGAAGAAGAAAATAAATTGATTCTTACCGTGTTGATTTCAGATTCAGGTTTGACCATAGGCGCGGCGAACGGTTTCTTACCGTCGGTATTCTATAAAGAGTATCATGACTATACTTCAAAGTCGAACGGAGAAGCGTTGAAAGATGTGGAATATCATCCCGATAAGTTGGACAGAGAGACGATGGTATATTCCGACATGCCGATAAATCCTAGGTCAGGATTGCCTTATACTCCTCAGGAGAGAGAAGAAATAAATCTTATCGCTTGGGAAGTTGACGACAATCTCCAATATACCAAACCTCTGAAAGGTTGGTACTCAATTAATGACAACGATTTGATAACCGAAGAAAACGGGGATCCTGTCGGCGAAAACAATTTGAAAGTCGGCGATGTAAAATACGCTCTGCTTACTCGTTTCAGCAGTTCGGTTTTGGCTGTAAGGGAAAGTTCCGACGAGGACGATACCACCGAAATCGCCGCACGTTCATTGGAAGAGATAAAAAGTCTTGCCGATTATGAATTGAGAGAGATCTCGGCTTATGATTGCATTAAATCGTATTTAGTCCAGATACGCGAGCGTTATCAGGATGTCGAAGACAGAAACGATCTTATAATCGCTGCGGAAAATCAAATTATCTATGATAAGATAATTCAGATTATGGACGTGGCGAGAGGGGCTAATTTACCTAATATTTCAATCGCTAAATTGAGATTGTAGAAAGGAGGAAAACAGTATGGCGCGCGGACATTTTAAGAAACCGAAAAGTAAATCTTCTATTAACATAACGTCTATGATGGATATGTTTACAATTATATTATTGTTCCTTCTGAAGAGTTTTTCGGCGGACGGTTCTATGCTTACCAACGCCGACAATTTGATTCTTCCGAACTCAATATCTAACAAGAGACCGCAGGAAGTTGCGTTACAGGTCGCCGTTTCACAGGAAGCTATTCTTGTTGATAATACGCCGGTGGTCGATACGAAATCCGTTTTCAAAAAAGACCAGGATGAATATGACGAAGATACTACTTCGGCGTTGGACATGGCTCTTAAGGCTAAAATGGACGTAGAATTAGAGCTGTTGAGAATCGGGGCGTTAAAAGAAGTTAAAGGCGAGATTATAGTTCAGGTTGATAAAAATATCAACTTTGATGTGATGTATAAGGTTATGAGAACCTGTGGAAGACAGGGGTATATTAATATGAAATTCGCAGTAATGATGAGGGAGCAGTAATATGGCTTATCAAATTAAGTTAAAAAGGATAACGAATCCTGATGTTCTCGACAAAGTTGTTGCGGAAATTGCGAGATCGTCGGGAGCGTCTTCCGAAAAAATTAAAGGATCTTTGTCGTCACAGGCGTTTACTTCCATAGGTAAAAGTTTTGATCGGCAGACTGCAAAAGATTTACGGTCAAATTATGAATCTTTGGGCGCGATAGTTCAAACGATTGATTTGGACGACATTGACGAAGACGATGAAGAAGAAATCGACGGCAGAGTTCTTTCTCAAGAAGAATATATAAAAGCGCTTAACGAAAGAGCGGATATATTCAAAGTTGAAGAGGAAAAGAAATCGACTAAATTTATAGTTCCGCTTTTGTGGCTGCTCGGTATTGGGTTGAGTTATTATTTCGCCGTGATATTTAAAATAGAGGTTGTTGCGGCGGATTTCTACGAAAAACACATCAAAGAAAACGTAATCCAATTAGCGGAAACGATTGATTTGACGAAAAACCTTGACGAAAAGAAGAAAGAGGAAGAAAAAAAGGAAGAGCCTAAAAAAGAAGAGAAAAAAGAACTTAAACCCAAAGAAAATAAAGGCAGCGGCGGCGTAACGGGCGGCGGCGGAGATCCTAGGGCTAGAGTTACTAAAAAAGGTGTATTAGGTATAGTTTCCGGCGCTGTTACAGGAGCTGCGGTAGCCAATTCGGATTTATTCGGAAAAGGCGGTTATGCGCAAGGTATTGATGCCGTTCTTTCTGGTTCGGGCGGGCTTAAAGCCGGCGGCGGCGGTGGAACGGGGCGCGCCGGAGCGGCGGGTATAGGATTCGGTTCCGGATACGGCAGCGGTTTTGGCGGAGGTTCGGGTGGAATTGATAACCTTGCCGGATTAATGGGCGGCGGCGGCAGTAATGTCGAAATCAAAAAACGCGGTGATTTGAAAGTAAAAGAACCTGGCGGCGCTGGAGCGGCGGGACTTACAGGCGGTCGTTCCAGAGCTAGCATTATGCGTGTTGTCCGTCAAAATATGGCGAGTTTGCAATATGCGTATAATCAGCGGCTTAAGGATAATCCGGGTATGCAAGGACGTGTTACGATAAAATGGGCTATTGACGAATTCGGAAACGTTATTTTCTGTAAATTGGTCGGTTCTACTATTGGAGACGAGTCTTTTGAGCAAACAGTTGTTGATAAAATAAAACGGTGGGCGTTCGGGAAAATTGATATTCCCGGCGATGTTACCGAAGTAGAATATCCTTTTGTGTTTACACCTAACTAATTAAATAAAGGAGTTAATGGTGAAAAAAATTGTTATCGGTATTATGTCGGCTGGAGTCGCTTGTGCGGTTTTTGCAACCGATGCGAGAGTAGAAACTATGGGTAGAACCGATCATTTCTTTGCGGATGAAACTTCTATTCATCAAAACGCGGCGAACTTGGGTTTGTACGACAAAATTATGTACGGTTCTTATGGAGTATATAGTTTCGTTGACGGTAAATATAGTTCCGGAAAACCGTTGTTGCCGTTTTTCGGAGGGGCGGTTTCTTTAGGACAAAAAGAAAACAGCCGTTCAAAGTTTTCCATTGGCGTTACTTTTAACCGAGTTGATTCTGCACTCAACTATGTTATGTTTAATGTCGATTCTTTGGGCTTACGGTATAAAAAACTTGACAAAACGACTGACGGAAAGGTTCATTATGCTATAAATTCTTCAAGTGACGCCGTTAAATATGTGGGAAATCCGGAAAAAGGGTATAATAATGAATCTAGAAAAATTGATTTGGTAGGAAAAGTTGACGTTATGCTGGCGCAAACGCTTAATAACGGAACGACTATCGGTTTAGGCGGTTATCTCGCGTTTCAAGACTCGTCAAGAAGCAATGCCGACGGATATAAAAACCGTTTTGTACGCGGAAATGTCGGTGTAAACACTCCTATTGGCGACGGAGTTAATTTGGAAGCGTCCGTAGCTTTTTCCGCTACGACTTTGAGAGGAGAAATATTGTCGCCGGACAACGCTGAAAAACCATGGTTTAACGCCGCAGACAATGATATCGGAACTCATATCGACGTTCGTATGTTTGCGGACGTAGCGTCTATAAACGCGGCGTTTGTTCCTCATCTTCAGGCAAATATTATTCAGTATGCCTGCGGCGAAGAAAAAATTCTGGATTTCAATGCGGGCGTCGGTTTTAATTTGAATATAGACCGAGGTTTTTTCTGGACGGGTATCGAGGGCTTTTACAATAAGGCGACACGCGCTTTGGTTGAAGAAAAGATAGGCGGACCAGAAGCGGGACTGTACTTTGGAAACAGGGGTGTCATGGGAGGTAAAGTCGGTTTCGGTATCGAAAGAAACGTATTAACCGATTGGTTTGTTATTCGTGTCGGCGGCGGAAAGGTTCTTGCCAAAGAAGTGCTTGCAGACGGTAAAAAAGGTTCGAGATGGGTTGAAAATGCGGACGGAGATCACGTATCTTTAGGTATGGGAGTAAATATTGAAGATCGTCTGAAAATTGATTTTACCGTTTCTGAAAATATTCCATATACGTTTACGAATTTATTCAGCAATTCCAATGAAAGTTCGTACGTAGCGACTCGTGTCAGCGCGGTATTTGCGTTTTAATATCGGGATTTATGTAATCTAATTAAAACGGGAGCAAATTTGCTCCCGTTTTGCGTTTTTAAAAGGAATTTTATAAACATAATAAAGTTGGAATCAATTTATACTTTTGTGCGCCCTATAAACCCAACTTAAAATTTCCGCTACCGCTTTATATAATTCCGTAGGAATTTCACGATCAATTTCAATTTCGCTCAAAACTTCGACTAGCGCACCGTCTTCATAAATCGGAATTTCGTTTTCACTTGCTTTTTTAAGAATTTCTTCGGCGATTTTTCCCTCTCCCTTAGCCACAACTACAGGAGCGTTCGCTGTTTTCTCGTCGTATTTAAGAGCCACCGATTTTTTTTTCCGTAATTTTTTTACCATAAATTAACCTTTAACGTCAAAACGGTTTATTAAAATTTCTCTTTGTTCTTTCGCCTCTTTTGTTTTTTCTTTATTAAAAATTACAGAAATAGATTCTGTTCCTATGCTTCTAAGCGATTCGCAAAATTCTTCATAGTTTTTTTTGAACCATTCAAGCATTTTATCGTTTGTAAAATTTATCGAAACTTGTAATTGTTTTTCAATTGTTAAATTTGTTTTTGCGGAAACGCTGTTTCCTTTTTCAAGTTCAATGTTTAATTCTACTTGCTGTTCGTTTTTTTTTGATTTGGAATGTTTGTTTTTCCCCTCTTTATTCACATGCAGTTCGATTTGAATCCATGCGTCGGCAATTTGTATCGGTACGATGATAGTTTGTTCCGTACGTCCTGAAGAAATTACTTTATTCGCCAATAAATTTGATCCGTCGATTTTTCGTAACGCGTCGTTGACGGAATTTGATAAATCTTTTAATTTACCGAAAATCTCGGTCGATTTTTCATTTGTTTCAAAATTCGGTATGTTTTGCAATTTCTGCGAAACAATCTTTATATGCTGTATAATTTCCTTTAAAACCCCTTTTAAATTTTCTTCAAGTTTTTCTGATTTATTTTGTAAAATTCCTATTTTGGATATTATATATTCTATAGGTTTTTTTTCTTGGAAAATCATTTCTGAATTTTGAAAAATATTTCGAATTACATTTAGTTTTTCAGTCGAAAGTTTGAGTTCGTTTAATAAAAAATACGGATTGTTTTCTAGATCATTAGCAAATTTCTTTATGTTTATGGAGATATTTTCAATTGAATTTTCTTGTCCAAGCAATGATTTTAATATCGGCAGGATAACTTGTTTATTTTGTTCGTCGTTGGCGAAATTAAGCAGATTTGATAATACGGGAGGCAATATTTTTGAGTGAGAATTTGATGGTTTTATATTACTTTCTTTTATTGAATCTTCTAAAATCTTCTTAATATCGGCGGATATTGTTTCGATAGAATTTTTTTGCCAAAACAACGATTTCAGAACAGGCAGAGCCGTTTGTTTATTTTGCGTGGAATTAACAACGTTAAGCAAATCGTTAAAAGAAGATAAAATTGTTTTAATTTGCGGACTTGAATTTTCGTTAATAGAAAGCGGTACAGTTTTTGTTTGTGGATTTAAATTCTCGTTTGAAGTTTTAATACGTGTTTCAGCGATGTTTTTTGAAACAGATTCAAGGCTTTCTGTAAAATTTTTTATTTGAGCGGAAATATTTTCAATTGATTTATCTCTTGTAAATAACGCTTTTAATACAGGTAAAGTAAGTTGTCGATTTTTTGAATCGTTGGCGTAAATAAGCAAGTTAGACAAAATAGCCGGCGTAATTTTGTGCTGCGGGTTTGGATTTTCGGTTTCTTTTATGACATCTTGTAAGACGGTTTTCACGTCTTTAGTTAAATTCTGTGAAAGCATAAATCGCTGTTGTGCGCCGTTACGGATTATATTTGCGGTATCTATAAATAGTTCTTTAGGTAATTGTGGAAAATTTTTACTTAAAATAGCGCTAAATTCGGAATTAAACCGGGTTTGAAGAGTTATAGGTAAGAAAGTCGTTTGTGCTTTTCCGTCAATTTTTGCAAAAGCGAAGTTTTCGGCTTTAATTTGAGGAATTTTGTTTAATATTTCATTTAGCATATTTTTTATTGCCGAATTGTCTGTCGTCGTTATTAAACTATGAATGTTTTCTTTAAATTTCTCAATGTTTTGCACTATTAAGTGAATATTCTCCGGATTTTGCGATGTAATTTCATTTGCGTAATTTTCGCGAGAGTTTATAAGAATTTGCGGAATTGAAAAGAAATCGCTTGCCGATAAATTTTCATTTTTTATTTGATTTGCCGTCCACATAAAGAAATTTGTCACATCCGTATTTTTTGGAAGATTTTGCATTAATAGATATGAAACCGGAGAACGTTGAAACATACGTTCGATTTCTTTTAATAGAGCTTTCGCGAAATCTGCGTCCTCTGCGGGTAAAGACGGTGTTTCAAACGATTTTAAAACGGCTTCTGCATATTTTTGATATTCTTCTGTGTAATTTATAGTAGTCTGCTTCATTTGTGACGCAAACTTGTCCACTGCGTCGGCATCGGAATTTTCTTGCGGGACAGCGGAAGGCGAAGGTAAATAATCTTTTATGAGAGATAAAGGAATTTCTATTTTGTTCCCTTGCAGAAACGCATCGGTCCCTTGCGGAATTTCCAAGACCGCCAAAGCGCCGTTGGGAAGATTGAGTAAAAGCGAATTTTGTGAAACGGATTTTATCTCGGCATATATCGTCTTTTCATCCGGCTTTACGGCAAATATCTGATTTGACACGATATTTTGAAGCTCCAACTATTTTATTTCCTTCCGGCTAAATTCAGAATCATAACAACTTGGTCTTTACTCATAGAGAAATCCTGCGCTATTTTTGCCGTATCTTCGCCGTTATCGAATCTTTTTACTATTTCGTTTTTAATTTTCAACGCTCGCATTTGCTTCGGCTCCTCATTAGGCATAGTTTCGGTTTTCGGTTCTATTTGAACGACGGCTGCGTCACTCGTCTGATATTTTTGAGCGAGTTCCTTTATTGAGTAAGTAACGTTTTCTAAGTTTTTCGTTCTTTCTTTATATCGGTCGATTTCGGTCAATACATTTGCAGTTTTAGGTAATATTTCTTTTTTTGTTTCAAAATCCGGTAATTTTTTTGCGGTTGAAGTTCTCTTGTTTTTGTTTTTTTGGGAAACGATAAGGAAAATTCGCGCAAAAATTAAGAATGTCATTGCTAAAACGGCAATAGCCCCCATCACAATCACGAGGTTGTCTAAAACGGAACGATTCGTAAAAAAGTTTAAATTGTCTTCTTCATTTTTCAAAGGTGTTTTTTTTATATTCTCTTTGTCGTCAGAAATATCGTCGCTTTTATTTGAACCGTCCGCTTTCATTTCGTTATTTTTTGTTATGATAGCTCGTTCCAATTGCTTTATTTCAGAAGAAAATTCGTTACCGTCATCGCCGTCTTTTATCGCCTCGCGCCTTAAAAAATTAAGAGAGTCGAGCCGATACTGCAGTTGTTCCAACGTATGAGGAACCGCCGCTAAAAACGATACGAAGACAAATATAACTAAAAATATTCTCACCATTGTGGATTCTCCTTTTTACGACAAATTCAACGTGAATTTGTAACGTTTATTCTCCATTTATTATATTAAATATACTTTATTACTTTGTTGCAAAAGGATTTGTTTTTTTATGATAAAAACAATTATATATGATAAAAGGAAGCGAATAAAATTCTGTTATTTACATTTAATGTTAAAGGCGGTTTAATTGCGAATCGCTATAATGTCGGATATACACGGGAATCTTGAAGCGTTATCTTCGGTTCTTGTGGATATTAACGGTAGAAATGTTGACAGGATTATATGTTTAGGCGATATTATCGGTTACGGTTCTGAGCCAAATGAGTGCGTTTGGATGGTTGAAGCGTACTGTGACTATTGTTTGTTAGGAAATCATGAAGCGGCGATTTTTGATAGGCTTGTTGCGCAGGAATTTAATAAACATGCACATTTTTCAATTGATTGGACACGCGGCAACTTGAATCAGAAGTCTGTTAATTTTATTGAAAAAATGGAGTTGTTGAAGGTTGAAAATGAATTTACCGCCGTTCACGCGACGCCATATAGACCGAATTCTTGGAATTATATTTCTTCAATGGACGATGCGCGGTTTGCTTTCAATTTTTTTAATACTAAGTTTTGTTTTATCGGTCACAGCCATGTTCCTGGTGTTATTGTTTCGGAGAAAGATGAGTTAGATGTTTCAATTTTACCGCCTCGATCTTTTAACTATGGAACAGGTTTTAAGCAAAATGCGAAGTTTATAGTCAATGTCGGCAGTGTAGGGCAACCGCGCGATAAAAATCCTGATAGTTGTTATGTGATAATTGACACGGATTTACGAGAAGTGTCTTTTTTACGCATTCAGTACGATATTGCACTTTGCCAACAAAAGATGCGCACTGCCGGGTTGCCTGTTTTTTTAATAAACCGCATTGCTGAAGGTTGTTGAAAAATCATATCGGTCGCAATAATTATAATCGTTTCGTCAAATTTTACAATATTATCTTGATTGTACGTCTTGACAATAATTATTTTCATTATTGAAGTATTATTTTAACGGAGAATTTAATGAGTAGAAAAATATTTATTGCCGGTAACTGGAAGATGAACACTACAATTGAAGAGGCTGTAGAGTTGGCTAAAGGCATCATAGAGGAAACGAAAAACAGAGGTGATGTTGAAGTCGCTGTTTGTCCGCCATACGTCAATTTGTCGGTCGTAGCGCAGATAATTAAAGGAAGCGGAATAAAACTCGGCGCACAAGATGTTCATTGGGAACCGAGCGGAGCATATACAGGGAAAATATCCGCCGCTATGCTTAAAAGCGCAGGCTGCGAGTATGTTATTATCGGACATTCCGAACAGAGACAATATTTCGGTGAAACTGACGAAAGCGTTAACAAAAAAGTAAAAGCGGCGATTGCAGGCGGACTTAAACCGATTATATGTGTCGGCGAGTTATTAAGCGAACGGGAAAACGGGTTTACCGAAGTAACGGTAGAAAAACAGGTTGTAGGAGCATATAACGGTTTGTCTAAAGAAGACGCGTTGAAGACGGTTATCGCCTATGAGCCGGTTTGGGCGATAGGGACAGGTAGAACAGCCACTCCCGAGCAGGCGGACGAAATGCATTTGTTTATAAGAAATTCTCTTGTAAAATTATACGATAAAGATCTTGCGCAGAATATCGTCATTCAGTATGGCGGAAGTATGAATCCTAAAAATGCGAAAGAATTACTTGCGAAAGAAAATGTCGATGGCGGGTTAATAGGGGGCGCATCGCTTAAGCCTGATCAATTTAAGGGCGTGGTAATACCTCAGTAAAGGAAAAAGTATGTTGTTTGGATTATTGGTGTTTTTATTTTTGCTTGTTTGTTTGATTTTAATGTTTCTGGTTTTGGTTCAGGATGATAAAGGCGGAGGTATTTCCGGTGCGATCGGCGGCGGCGTTGGTTCTACGGCAAACTCAATTTTGGGGTCTCAAAACGCCGAGACTATTTTGACGCAGGGGACAAGAATTTTTGCAGGCGTATTTTTTGTGCTGACGATTGTAATTACACTTTTGGTGGCAAAAGGCGGTAATAGTTCTAAAAATTCCGCTTCACAGTTGAAAGAATATACTACAAGCGTTTCGGATGTCGTCGCTCCGTCCGGTGAGGCGGGGATTACGCCGTTTATTCCGAAAGACGAATAATAATTAACTTATGAGATTTTCATTTACGCGGATATGGTGGAATTGGTAGACACGCAGGATTAAGGATCCTGTGGGGGTTGCTTCGTGCCGGTTCAAGTCCGGCTATCCGCATTTCTTTTTTAGCGCTTTGAAATCAAAATGTCCTGTAAAGACTTATCATAGTTATATCGTCGAATCTGTCGGCGCTTTTTCTAAAATGTGACAAATCCTCATCGACCGTTTTTATGACATCCTTTGCGGTCTCATATTTTTTTCCTAAAAGTTTATCTAAAAGCCGTTTGAACGAATAGAACTTATTGTTATTGTTTCGCGTATCCGTAACCCCGTCTGTGTACAAAAATAATAATTCGTCTTTTTCTATAACGCACGAACCAACGGGGAATTTTGCCGTATCGGCAAGTCCGATAGCAGGGGCGGACGATTTTAATTCTTCGCGTAAAACCCCTTTGTTTGAAAACAAAAGTCCCGGGTTATGTCCTGCGTTTACGTAATCAAGTACGCAGGTTTTTGTGTTTAGTATCCCATAAAACAGTGTAACAAACATAAATCTTCCGTTGCGTCGTTGATTATATTTTGAAATGTAATCGTTTGTCGCGTAAATAGAATCAAGAGGCGATTGTCCGCTTTTAAGTGAGTTTTCGGTGAGAATTTGTAATAGTGTTTTTGTAAGAACCATAAATAAGGCGGAACTTACGTCTTTTCCGCTGACGTCGGCTACAATTATCGCTACCGTGTCGTCGTTAAGTTTGCAAATGTCGTAAAAGTCTCCAGATACCTCATGCGCCGGTTCGTAAACAACTTCGATATTAAATCCTTGCGGCTGGTATATCTGCTGTGGGAGAAAACTTCGTTGAATATCGCTGCCGAGTTGTAATTCGTGTTTTACGACTTCAAACTTTGAATGCTCTTTCTCTTGCTCCTTTTTATTGTGACTCATTATTTGTTCCGTGTGAATCGAATCGCTTATTTGTTTTCCAAGGGCTTCGAAAATATTTGTTTCATATTCTACTTTTTCGTCCAATATAAAATAGAGTGCGCCGTATGTCTCATTTCTAAAATAAAGCGGCTCGACAACGATTACAAAAGGTTTTTCTATATTTTTGCTGATAATATTGGGAAGCATAGTTTTTTCATATTTGTTTCCCGAATTTTTATCTATATTTAACCTTTTTCCATTTTTAACGGCAAGGGCGACTTTAGGTGCGACGATTTTGCTTGTCGCCGAAGATTTATATCTTAGCATAAAAAAGGTGTCCAAGCCGATTTGCGGAAATTCTTTTGCGATCGTATTCAATATTTTTTCGTAGTCCGCCGCATTTGAAATCAGTTCTTTCAATTCGTATAGATTCAAATAATTACTTTTTGTTTTAAGCCTTTTGTATCCTTCGTGTTGGTTAAGCATGTCAAAACGAAGATTTTCCGCACGGTTTAGCAGCATATCTGCGAACGCAAACGCTTCTCTTGTCATGTGTGAAATGGAATAATGCCATAAAACTCTGTAAAGCTGCGACAATTTGGATAAATTTTTACCTTTAATGACATCTTTTTGAAATTTTTGTTGAATAGTTTTTAAGAAGATATTGCTTTCCTGATTATTAACGTCTTCGCAGAAAGCGAATACTAATTGTTTTATCAGGTTTTTGTCATTATCGCCGATTTCACGTGAATTATTGAATAATTCAATTACGCGACCGTACAGGTCTTCTTTAATAAGAAAGTTTTTTGTGGCGACCGGGGCGAGTAACGCTCGTTTTATTCTTCCTTTCGGAATATCATACTCAAAAAAACATTTGCAGGAATTTCGTTTAACAAGTTCGGTTTTAAGCATAATGTCGCTTGGAACGTCTTTCCCGTCAAGTTTTTCCAAAAGCAGTTTTAACGCTTCGCCGCCCAATTTGCGAAGCGGTTGATTTACGGTTGTCATCGGCGGAAAAGTAAATTTGCTTTCGTCTGTGTTATCGAATCCTACGACGGCGATGTCTTGAGGAACATTTAATCCGAATTCTTTTAAAGCGTCAAGTACTCCCATAGCGGTTTCGTCGTCGATGCATACTATGACGTCGTAATAGATTTTTCCTTCGTGTTTTTCTATTATTTTTTTTACGGCGTTAATTCCAGATTCTCTGTCAAAATAGCCGAAAAAGACATCGTTTTTTGAAAATTTGACGTCTCTGATTTTCAAAACTTCCTTGAAAGCCGAAAATCTGTCTTTTACTTCCGAATTGTTTACCGGACCGTTTACAAAGGCAAATTTGGTAAATTTGTGTTCGTCAACTAAGTGAAAAGCCAATTCTCTCATTCCATATTGATTGTCTATCGTTACCGCCGGGATATTCGATGAAAGTTTGAGCATTGAGACTATCGGTATATCGCCGTATTCGGCGATAAATTTTTCTACTTTTTCTATCGAAACGTAACTGCATATCGAGCCGGAAATAATAATTCCGTCCAATTTCATCATTTTGGGAATTTCGTATAAAATATTTCGTCGAGTTTCGTATTGATCGTCCGGCGCTTCTAAAGATCCGCCTACTAATGCGATAATATTTATTTTTTTGGTACTGGTGCGAGCCGCCTCTTTTATTCCTTCCCACACTCCGGATTGATAATATCCGTCTAAACTTCCGATCAGAACGGCAATTGTCTTTTCTTCACATTCTTCTTTCGTAATTACCTCCCGAACATATAACGATTACAATATAGAAAAGTATTTTATCGGATACGGCGAAATCAATATATAATGTAAAAATTTATATAATTTATTATTTTCGTATAAATACTTGACTGGATAAATAACGTTTAAGTATTTTCACCTTGTACTATAATGAAATATCGGAGGGAACTGTGAGAGAAGGAATTCATCCCAAGTATCAAGCGGCTACGTTCACCTGCTCCTGCGGGAATGTAATAAAAACCAGCGCCGTAATCGGCGATAAGCATATTGAAATATGCAATAACTGTCATCCGTTTTATACCGGAAAATCAAAATTAGTGGATACTGCCGGAAGAGTTGAAAGATTTAACGCTCGTTATTCGGCTCTTAAAACGCCTAAAAAATAGGCGGAGTATCTGTTTTGTAAGAAAAAGAATGTGAATAGCTTCACATTCTTTTGTTTTTTTGAGAAATGATAATACGATAGGAATTGAAAATGAACGACAAAATACAAACGATAATTGAACGTTATTACGAATTGGGCAAGCGTATGGAACAGCCGGATTTTGCCGGTGATTTGAAAAAGATGCAAGAGGTAAGCCGTGAATACAGCGACATAGGAAAAAAACTTCCTTCTTTTAAAAAATATCTTGATACGCTTAAAGTAATCAACGATTCTGAAGATATTTTGAAGACGGAAAGCGATACGGAAATTCTTGAATTGGCGAAAGAAGAATTGGCGGCGGCGAAAGAATATTTGCCGGAAATTGAGAAAGAAGTGCAGATTTTATTGATTCCGAAAGACGAATCGGACGGTAAAAACGCAATTTTGGAAATTCGTGCAGGAACGGGCGGCGACGAAGCGGGGCTTTTTACGGGCGACCTGTATCGCATGTATCAATATTATGCGGAAAGCCGAAAATGGAAAACGGAAATAATGAGTTTAAGCGAAGGTGAAAAAGATTCCGTAAAAGAAGTAATTTTGCTTGTTTCGGGCGAAGATGTTTACGGTTCGCTGAAATACGAGTCCGGAGTTCATAGAGTTCAAAGAGTTCCTGAGACCGAAACTCAGGGGCGAATACATACTTCGGCGGCGTCGGTGGTCGTTTTGCCGGAAAGCGACGATGTCGATGTCGTAATTGAAGAGAAAGATTTGAGAATCGATTATTTTAGAGCGAGCGGCGCGGGAGGGCAGCATATAAATAAAACGGATTCGGCAGTCAGGCTTACTCACTTTCCAAGCGGGCTTGTGGTGAGTTGTCAGGACGAACGTTCTCAAATTAAGAACAAGGCGAAAGCTATGAAGATTCTGCAATCCCGTCTTTTAGATTTGGAAATACAAAAAAAACAAGCGTCGGAAACATCGGCGCGGCGTTCAATGGTAGGAACAGGCGACAGAAGCGCAAAAATCAGGACTTACAATTTTCCGCAGGGACGTGTCACAGACCATAGAATAAATTTAACGCTCTATAAATTGAATCAGGTTATGACCGGAGATATTCAGGAGTTAATTACGGCGCTTGCTCAGGCGGATTTACAGGAAAAGATCGCCGCAAGAGAGTGAAATGAATATTCGCGAAATTTATGTAAAAACCGCTTCGGAATTAACCGAGATTTCGGGAGATTTTGCCAAAAAAGAGTCGGAAGAGATAATTTGTTTTGTCTGCGAATGTTTAAGAAGCGATATTTATTTAAATCAAAAAACAGAAATTTCACAGAATCGGATTTTGCAAATTCAAGAAATAGTTTCACGAAGAAAAACGGGGAAACCGCTCGCTTATTGTATGAATTCAAAATATTTCTACGATAGAGAATTTTTTGTAGATACAAACGTTTTGATACCCAGGCATGACACCGAAATTCTGGTAGAAACCGTTTTGAAGAATGAAGACTGCGGAAAGAAATTTGTGCTGGAATTGGGAACGGGGAGTGGAATAATTTCACAAATATTGCAATCAAAACGTTCCGATTGGCGAATAATCTCGATTGATATTTCGTTTGAAGCGGCAAAGATAGCCAAGAAAAACTGCGATGAGAAAATATTTATTGTAAATTGCGATAAATTTTCGGCGATAACCGAACAAAACGTTTTTGATATTATTGTTTCCAATCCGCCTTATATTCAAAGTGCGGAAATTGAGAATCTTGACGATTCGGTAAAGAATTATGAACCGAGAATTGCAATCGACGGCGGGAAAAATGGATGTTATTTTTATGAATATTTGGCAAGAACGGCAAAAAAACTTCTTAACGAATACGGGAAAATTTATTGCGAAATAGGATTTAATCAAGCCGATATAGTTCCGCAAATATTTTTGGGACACAATTTTACGCAAGTTGAAACGACGAAAGATTTCGGCGGAAATCCCAGAGTCGTTTGTGTGCGAAATTAAAAAAACTTATCTGTTCCAAACCAACGAAACGGATAAATCCCAAAAATCTTTTGACGATAAAATTCCTTTGTTTATATTTCTTTTTATATAAAAATCTAAAAAGAAGTCTTTTTTTATAACGGCGTTTCCTGAAATAAAGGGAGACAAAAGATATGAAACGCCTCTGCTTTCGTAATCGTTTTGAGAATAAATAAAATTGTACGATTTCATTCTTTTTACTTCGATTCCGCTTGACATCATAAGAAAAGACGTAGATTTTGACAGTGAGATATTGGAAATTATTTCATATTTTTTATCTTCAACGCCATAGTATTCTTCATTATAAATTATTCCTCTGTCGAAGCGTCCAAGTGAAAAATAAAGATAGTTTGACCACCCGTTACTGTATTGCAGCGATAAATCTGAGTTGAATGAAAAATTTCTATTGTGATAGGGCAGGGGAGTGTTTCCGTCACCGGCAAAGCGGTATTTCTGCGGCGCAGCGGAAATATTTCCTTTCAGTGAAAAAATTACGGAAGTGTCTATGGTAAACATATTGCCTAATTCAAAAGCGTATCGTCTTTCACTTCTGCTTGCCGCACTCATTTGCGGTTTTAGAAAATAGATTTGGTATTTCAACATTTCCGCCGAAAAATATAAATCGTAAATTTGCGTTAAATGTAAATCGCACTGAATTTTCGTTTGGTTTGACACGTTGTCGAAATCGTCGTTCGCTTTCATAAGGATTCCGTTTGAGTTATATGAAAAAGGATAAACTCGTTTATGCCTTTCAATCGTATATTCGGCAAGCAAATGTACGATTTCTTTGGGCGATATATATTGCGACGATAAATAATACATAGGATTAAAAACGTTCGCGTCTTTTAATTTTTCGTTTAAAGTGTCGATGCCTGTCGATTTGGAATTTATATTTGATAAATAACAATTTTCCTCTTTTGCACCCGAAATTCTCAGTCCCGTTTCAAAATTCCAATTTCCAAAATCTTTATCGACGAATCCCAAAACGGAAACGGCGCTTTTTTTAAGCGAACCGTAAAATTTGTCGGTATTTAAATAACGGTAGCGGTTATTATTAACGGAAATTTCAAAAGACGGTTCAAAAAACGCTTCTCCGATTTTGGTAGCGCGCAGCAAGACATTCAAATTATTACCGTATTTATCAGGGATTTCGACTGTTCTAAATCCGTTTAGATATCCGAATCGTGAATTTATTTCACCCAGAACTATAGTGTCGCTTATGGAAAGAATTAGAGAGTCGGTTTTGAAAAATCCGTTTTTTTCGTATGTTAATTTTGCTTTGGAAACGGCGTTTCTATGGTTTTTATCGGAATTTATGTATCTTCCCATAATATTCCCGTCAAACAGAAGCGGAGTCTGCGCTATTTGACCGCCTAAACTGTCTCCGCCGAATATTGAAAAATATCCGCCGCCGCCCCAAATTTTTTCATTTTGCAAATCAATCGCATTATGTGCGGTATTACGATTTAATCCGCCTTCAAAGGCGGGGCCCAATGAAAAACCGAAAGGAAAATTTTTGGATGCGCTTTCTGCGGTAAACCCGATAGAAACAGCCGTCGCGTCATAGCCGTTATCGTTACCGTCTAAAGAGTATCTATAAACGAATACGGGAATATTCCATTCTCCGCCGATATTAAATTTTTCGTTGTTTGTCGTTTTCTTCCCATTAAACGAAAACAGCGACGATTGTTTTTTTGTTTCGGAATCGTTATAATAATCAATTTTTGCGTTAAGCGAATCGATTGAATTGGAATCTTTATTATTAAACTCGAACTCTGATTTTGAATCTGTAATCGCTCGATAAACCGATATATTCGATTCGAAATTGAATTCGTTTTCATGTGAAAAGATACTCGTAACAACAATTGTAATAATTACAATTATTTTCATTGTTTTCAAGTTTTCTCGCTTTTTTGACTTTCTTTCCACATTTTGCCAGGAATATACGTAATAAATAATAAGAGCGGATTAAAAACCCGCTCTTATTATTTATTTTATTTATTTTTAGTTCTTTCCGGAACGTATATAAGAGAAGACGTAACTCCTTCTTGTTTGACATCGCCGGTCGGCCATTCCGTCACGACAAATAATTTGTATGCGCCGGAACCCACGCTTCTGCCGTTTGCGTTCTTACCGTCCCAGGATATTCCAAGCACCACAGTTTCTGCATTTCCCATCTTGAATAAAGCTACTTTTAAGTGTTCGTCTTTGCCTTCTTCACCAAAGCCGCTCGTTTCTATAACCTTATTTCCTACGGCGTCAAGAATTGTGGCGGACTTAAGTTGCGTATTGTCTTTATTAACATTGTTGAGACGGGGATTAAGTATCGCTATCACGACCGCTTCGCTTCCGTTAACGTCCGTAATATCTTCATTGCCATCAACCGGAACAAAAACATCGTTCAGCTGTTTATCGTTGTCTTTATTCCAATTTTTTGTCGTTATTACCGTCATTGTCAAGTTGAGATCTTTCTGCCCGATTTCTAATAACGCTTTCCTGTTGATCGTATTATCGGACCAATTATCGTCGTTTATGTAATTATCGTAATCGTCATGCAGTCCCGCAGCCGGATGAACGTTAATTGAGTCACCCCTCGTCGGCTCTTTTTTGCCTTCTATTCCTATTACTTTAAAGCGCCATTCGTCATTCGATTGACTTATATACTCTACTTTTACTTCTTTGTATCCGTTTTTATCCCACAAGTAAAACACTCGCAGCTCACCAGTATTGTAATAGGCTTTCTCGCTGAAAGTTATTATCAAAATATCGGATTCTCCAGGCAGCAATTGACCATTGTTGCCGGTTTTGCCGAAGTTATAACGCGCTTTAACAATGTACGGCGGGATGTTGTCGTGTATGTTTGTCACTTCGTACGATTTTTCGTGAGAATTTACGAACCCGTCTTTTTTAGCGGTAATTTTAATAGTTATTTCTCCGTCCGGCATTTCGGCAAACGGAATTTTATCGCCGCTTTTTACAGTCTTTGACCACAATTTTCCGTCTTTGTCATACACTTTGACAACGACTTCCGCATCTGAGCCTTCGTCTTCAAGGTTTTTCCAGTATGTGTCTATTATCAAAGTATCATTCATATTTAGAATATCGCCGTCTTTGATATCTTTGAATTCGTCTTCGTCCTTTACAACGGGTTTAACCTGCAATTGTTTGAGTGTAATTACGGCTTCTTTCGGATCCTTGTCGTCAAATAATTCGTTAGCCTCAGTCCCTGCGGTAATCTTAATCGTAGTATTTTCCGCTTTTGAAGGGTCTATACCTATGTCGTCCAACAAACTAATTTTTATATACAATAGATCATCGCCTACATTTTTTTCTATAATTTCCCAGATTGCATTTCCTTCGCGGCCTCCGTATTCCCATTTCCCGTAGAACTTATGCTCGTAGTTTTTCATGTCGTCAGACATTTCGCTGGGGTCAAATACGACGATTATATAGTTTTGGTCGGTTCCGATTTCCTTACCGTTTGCGGAAACCATACCGCCGCCCTCTTCTATTTTTATGTCGGGTGCGGGAAATCCGTAGTGGTCGTAACCGATCCATAAAGTCATATCGTGCAAAATAGCGCGGCTCGCGTCTTGATCTTTCAAATAAGTCGGCTGATAACCAATCATAGCAAGGCGCTGACGTCCGTGCTGAACGACGGAAATTTGATTGTAAATTTTGTCTTTGAAAGCGTTGTAGTACGGATTTCTCCCTGAATTTGTCGCAGGAAGTTCGCTTTCTCTGAAATAATTTCCATCCTCGTCAAATTCTCCGGCTTTATTATCATCTTGTTCTTCTCCCGCTTTTGGTCCTGTCGCGTGCGGACGAACGAATTGCGCTTTTATGTTACCGGGTTTTCCCGCCCTTTGTTCGCCTAAGTAGTTGGCGTAATAATTCTCTTTCTTAAATCCTTCTTTTTCAATATCTGAAAAACTTTTCGGATTCATGTATTTGTTAAACGCCCAAATGCTCGCGCCCGCCTGAATTCGTCCGTTATCTCCGGCGCTGCTGCCGTACGGCTTAAATTTAAGTTCGGTCATCCCCATATTGGCAAAAGTCCCGCCGTAGTGACTTCCGAAAATTTCGTCGTAAATTTTACCTACGCCGTTATTAATAACGATTCTCAAATCGCGCAGTCCGCCGGCGTTAAAATTGATTTGTGTCCCGGCGGAGTATTGAGCCCAATCGTCTTTGTCTCCGTTTTGACCGCTTGGTCCTTTGCCTTTATTTGTGCTGTTGTTGTTTCCGTAATAAGCGTCCGCGCTGACGTTTTTTATATATCCAATTTTTTGCCCTTTACGCAAAACAATTAAACTGTCGTTTCCTCCGGTTTCAGGATTTTTTGCCCCAATCTTCCAATGATCTTTAACTACGTCGCCGTTCATAATCAATCCGCTATCGGACAAACAAAGTCCGCGGTCGATTCTCATTTCTCCGTTCAAAAACAGAGACGGAGACTCTCCTTTTATATAAACCTTATTATCTTGTTCTAAAATCCCGACTAAAAGGTCAACTTCGTTATGCCAACCGTAACCCATCCGCGCTTCGTACTCGTCGTTTTCTATAACTTCCACCGCCTTTGCGTTAATAGACCATTCGCCGTATTTGTGTAAAATCGTTGGAGCGGGGGTAACAATGTCGTAACCTGACTGCCATCCGCCTTTTTTACTGTCGTAAATAGGCTTATTTTTATCTATACTATCATTTTCAATTAGGTACATTTTGTACCCCTTATCGTCATTGCCAGCAATCGTAACTGTATCGGCTTTCTCCCAAAAATATCCGTACGCGTCGTTACCGTCGTTTGTTTTTAAAAAATTAAATTCCTTTATAATGTCTGCGGTTCCATACTTGCTATACACATCGTCGCTGTAACGCTTAATGGTAAAATTGTTTTGTACGCCCATAACTGGGAACGTAGTTTTTTCAGGGTCGAGGTCGCGGGCGTCGGTTACCGAACGCTGCCCGATAAAGAAAATCCCTACGCCTTTTTGAGCCGCTTCCTTGAACATATCGAACATATTGTCGCCGTCTTCTATTTCCGCGCCCGCCCCTATGTAAACGATCGCGTTGGGCTGTGAACCGTCAAAATCTCTTTCTATTTTATCGTAAGTGATATCGTCGTCGGAAGAATAAACTCTTACATGCGGAAGTCCCAAATACTCAAGGTCTCCGTATTCCGGAGTATTTGTAGTATCAAGCGTTTTATTCGGTTTTAAGTCGGGGTTGTCGGGATTAAGCGACCAAAGGAAAAATTTTAACTGCGCTTTCGATATTTCCGGAGCGTCTTTACTGTCGCCGTCCCATCTTCCCTCTTTCCATCCTCCAGAAAGTTGATAATCTTCTTCTCCTACTGGCCAGCCGAGCGGCGCGTCGGTGTTTTGTGTAGCGGGGTTCCATATCACCGCGATTTTCATATTCTTTACGTCATAATCGTTGGCTGCGAATACCGTCGCCGCCGTAAAACAGATTACGCAAGCCGCGTTAAAAAACGATTTTAATTTATTCATAATTATCCTCCTGTGAAAACTTCTTTTATAAAAACTTATACCATATTCTATATTATATACAAAAAAATTATTTTTTGCTTGAATTTTTTCTATTAAGGTTTCACTTGCAAATGTACTTCAACGAAAGATTGTTTCCTATTCGCACCGTATAAATTCCTTTCGGCGTATTTTTTATTTCCGCTTTTCCGTCTGCGCCGCATTTTCCCGAAAAAATAACTTTCCCGTTTGCCGAAATAACTTCAAATTGAGCGGACGGATATGCGTTGACAACGTTTCCGGAAATGAATATTTTCCGATTTAAGCCGGTTAGTAATTTTTGTCCGGAAACGGGCGCGGCGTCGATGACGATTTCTTTAATCGAAACGTTTGAAAGAACCGCTTTTCCCGTACTCAAACCTAAATTAAAAATCAAATTTATCGTCCGCGAGGTTTTTTCCGTCTGGATTACCGCCTTTACGTTTTTTGCGGGAACGCTCGCCGTAATTCCACCCCAAATTTCGTAATCTTCGTCGGTTTCCACGCATGCGTAAAGAGTCATAGCGCTGTCGCCCGCCGCGTCAAACGAAAGCAGATACGATTTCCCCGCTTCAAGAGGAAGTTTTTCCTGAATAACCTGTATTCCCCAAACGTCCGACGGAATTTTTGATACGTTTATTGAAAGCCCGCCGTCTGAGAATTCAAAATCCGCGCTTCCCGTTTTGTCCCAAACCCCGTAAGTCCAATTTTTCGCCTTGTTTTCAAAATTCGGATTGCGGACAAGATTTTCGTTCCCGATAGAATAATCGCCGCTTGATATTTCTTTTGTCGAAAAAAGCGCCGCCGTCAATTCTTCACGCCATTTTTTTGTCTGCGGATCGTAAAGTCCAAAACCAGAAGAATATTCCCAGTATGAAAACGCAAAGCCGAAACGGCTGCAGAGCGCCGCGGCGTATTCCGTCCAGAGTACCCTGTCGTCATATATCGCTTTGTCGTAAGCCCCAAATTCGCCGATGTGTATTTTCAGATTTTTTCGTTTCGCGTAATCGTAAACTTCTTCAAAATCTTGAAGCATAGCCAATTTTTGAACGCCGCTTTGCGTCCAGCGGGTTCCAAGCCAAGCGTTTGAGCCTTCCGCCCAATCCGCACCCTGATGCGTAAATTTACCCGGATTGTAATAATGTAAAGTGACGATTAAATTGTCGTCTTCGGGAATTTTCAGCGTCTTGAACATTGAAAATCCGCCCCAATCGGCCGTTCCAAGCAAAATCGGGCGGGTCTTGTTGGTTTTTCTGATTATTTTTACAAGTTCGTCCGGATAAATATTCCAAAGTTCTATAGTGGTCGCGTCGTGCGGCTCGTTCATAAGTTCAAATAAAACGGAAGAGTCTTTATAGTTTGCAAATTCCTGCGAAACGTCTTCCCAAATATTTTTAAGGATTTCAAAATATTTTTGCGGTTCCGCCGCCATTCCTTCAAAATGATGGACGTCTATAATCGCGGTCATTTTGTTTCTTATTGTTTGATCGACCGCCCATTTTACTTTTTGCATAAACTCCGGAGAAACGCGCTTTTCGTTTGTTACGTAATCCGAAAATCTTGCGGGAATACGGATATTGTTAAATCCTTTTTGCGCGATATTTACAAAATCGACCGAATCGATACTTACGCCCCAATTTTCGTTTTTTGGCGCCTCTAACCAATCGCCGAGATTGACGCCTCTACCGGGGAACGGCAAATCGCAAAAAACCGATACCGCAGATAAAAAAACGGGGAAAATAATGGAATTTTTCATTTGAGACCTCCGAAAAAAATTACAGTCGCTATAATTTTGGTCGGAGCGAGAGGATTTGAACCTCCGGCCCCTTGCACCCCATGCAAGTGCGCTACCAGGCTGCGCCACGCTCCGTTTCATAAAGTCGGCGCAAATATACTATATTTTTGTAGTTTGTAAAATGATTTTTTTTCAAGAAATTCGGTTTTTGTCGAATTTATAATAAAATTGTATATTTGTTTCTTATTAATATTGACTAATCGTTGCGGAATATATTATATTGCTGACGGATTTTATTGAGAATTTTTTAACAAAGGTGTTTTTCAGGATGAAAACCGTTGTAATTAATGCAGATTCCATACAAAGAAAATGGTTTGTGGTAGATGCGGAAAATGTAGTGCTTGGAAGATTGGCTTCCAAATTGGCTTATATTCTTATGGGGAAAAACAAAGTAAATTATTCTCCTAATCAAGACCATGGCGATTATGTTATCGTAATTAACGCTGAAAAAGTCGCTTTGACCGGAAATAAAGAAGAAACGAAAACATATTTTCGACATTCGCGTTATCCAGGCGGCGAAAAGATTCGTCCTTATAAAGTTCAAAGAGAACTTGACGCGTCGGTGATTATTAAAAAGGCGGTGCACGGAATGCTTCCGAAGAATGCGCGCGGTAAGGCGATTGAGCGTAAATTGTTTGTTTATGCGGGGAATGAGCATCCGCACACGGCGCAGAAACCAGAAAATTTATTTATTTAAGGAGTTTGTAATTTTGAGCGATACTATTGTTACGGTAGGAAGAAGAAAAAGTGCGGTCGCAAGGGTCTTTCTTAGTAAAGGAAGCGGTAAAATACTTGTGAACGGAGTCGATGTTTCCGACTATCTCAAAAGCGAAACGCTTCGCGTAAACGCCCAAAAGCCGTTTACGGTTTTAGAAAACGAGGGTGATTACGATGTGAAAGTCAACGTTTGCGGCGGCGGTTTGAGCGGCCAGGCGGGCGCGATTCGTTTGGGGATAGCGAGAGCGTTGGTCGAACTGAACGCGGAAAATCGTCCAATACTCAAAAAGGCGGGGCTTTTGACCCGTGACGCGCGTGAAGTCGAAAGAAAGAAATACGGCCAGGCGGGGGCGAGAAAAAAGTTCCAGTTCTCAAAGAGATAATTATTTATATAAACTAAAACAATGCACGCTCGAAGTAATGGGTTCTGCCTAAACGGCAGCGTTTTCGGGCGGAGGCGAAACCCATTAATATTAAGGAGTTTTAATGTCGGTAATCAAAATTGAAGAGTTGTTGGAAGCAGGCGCTCACTTCGGTCACCAAATTCGGCGTTGGAATCCTAAAATGAAACCTTACATTCTTTGCGAAAGAAACGGTATTCATTTTATGGATTTGGAAAAAACCATTTTGGGGCTCAATAAATTTATTGAGAAAGTCGGCGAAGTGACGAGTAAAGGCGGAAAAATTTTGTTCGTGGGAACAAAAAAGCAGTTGAAAACGTATATTAGAGAAGAAGCGGAACGTTGCAAAATGCCGTTTGTTACGGAAAGATGGCTTGGAGGGATGCTCACCAATCTTGCTACCGTAAAAGAAAGTATCCGCCGTCTTGATAAATTGGAAGCGGAAATGGAAACGGAAGATTTTCACAAACTTACCAAAAAAGAGCAGGGGCAAAAACTTCACGACAAAGAAAAATTACTCTCGGTTTTGGGCGGTATCCGCGATATGAAGCATAATCCGAAAATCGTGTTTGTCGTTGATACGGTAAGAGAGCATTTGGCGGTTGCCGAAGCGAGACGTTTGGGTATTGAAGTAGCGGCTATCGCCGACACCAACAGTAATCCCGATTTGATAGATTATGTTATTCCGGCGAATGACGACGCCATAAAATCGGTTAAAGTTATTACCGAAAAAATAGTCGATGCGATTATTGACGCGACTAAAGACCTCAAAGTTATTGCCGGAAAAGAGGGCGAAGAGGACGAAGCGAAAAAAGCGGCAAAATACGAAAAACAAGACGCCGAAGATGAAGAATCTCGTAAACCAAGAAAAAAAATCAGAAAAAAAGCGGAATAATTTGTCCGTAAAAATTAACGCGCTCCTTTTGTTTATAAAAGCGAACGGGTTTGTTTATCAACAATAAAACAAAGGAATAAATAATGGATATTACCGCTTCGATGGTGGCACAGTTAAGAGAAAAAACCGGACTTGGAATGATGGATTGCAAAAAAGCGTTGACGGAAGCGGACGGGAATATGGCTTTTGCCGTTGAAAATTTGAGAAAGAAAGGCGCTGCGACCGCCGCAAAACGTTCGGGTAAGGCGACAAAAGAAGGTAAAGTCGTTTCGGTAACCGACGGAAAATTTTCGGCTATTATAGAAATTAATTGTGAAACGGAGCCCGTAGCGAAAGTCGAAGATTTTACGAATTTGCTCGAAGATATTAAAAAAGCGGTTATAGCCGATAAGCCCGATACTTTAGAATCGCTTTTAAAAATTAAGTCCGGTTCGCAGACTATCGGCGAAAGAACTATTGATTTGATTGGTAAAATCGGCGAGAAAATCGCCGTTTCGTCATATTTTCATCAAACCGCGCAAAACAATGACTTAATTTTTTCTTATGTACACTCAAACGGTAAAGTCGGTTCGTTGATTAAACTTACCGCAGATAAAAATTTAGCGGACAATGCTGATTTTAAGACTTTGGGAAGCGACATTGCGATGCAAGTCGCCGCCCAAAAGCCGCTTGCTATTGATAGAGACGGAATTTGTGCGCAAGCCGTCGCCAAAGAAAAAGAAATTTGCGAAGAACAAGTTAAAAACGATCCGAAAAACGCTAATAAGACGGCAGCCGTTTTGGAAAAAATCGCAGAAGGTAAATTATCTAAATTCTATAAAGAATCGACGCTGCTTGATCAGGAATTTATAAAAAACGATAAAATGTCCGTTCGGCAGGTGATTGACGAAACATCTGTAAAAATCGGCGCAAAAATTTCGGTCTCGGCTATGAATATGATCGAATTGGGCGCTAACAGCGTAGAGGAATCGGAGGAATAAGAGAAAGAATGGGGAAGTATAAACGAATACTTCTGAAATTGAGCGGAGAAGCGCTTGCCGGCGAAACGGGTTTCGGCGTTTCTTCCGATATTCTTTTGAACGTAGCGCAGGATATAAAACAAGTTGCCGCCGCCGGTATTGAGGTCGCTGTGGTGATAGGCGGAGGGAATATATTTCGCGGAATGTCCGCCGCGGCGAACGGCTTTAACAGAACGGCGGGCGATAATGTCGGAATGCTTGCGACTATCATAAACTCGATTATGCTTGCGGAGACGCTGAAAAAAATAGATATCGACGCTCGCGTGATGAATTCTTTTCAAGTCGATAAAGTCGCCGAATATTTTGTCGCTGAAAACGCGATACGGCATTTACAAAAAAAAAGAGTCGTTATTGTTTCCGGCGGAACGGGGAATCCGTTTTTTACGACGGACACGGCGGCGGCTTTGCGTTGTGCGGAATTAAATTGCGACGTATTTTTTAAAGCTACGAAAGTTGACGGTATTTACGACAAGGATCCGATGAAGTATAAAGACGCTGTAAAATTTAACGAGATTACGCATTCTTTTGCGCTTGAGAAGCGATTGAAAATTATGGATTCTGCGGCATTTTCGCTTTGTTTAGATAATAACGTTGAAATCTTGGTTTTTGAATTGCTTAATAAAGGAAATATTTTTCGCGCCGTAAACGGTGAAAATGTCGGTACGGCGGTAAAGAAAGGATAGGATTGTGGTTGATTTGATTAAAACCGAAACAAAAGAAAAGATGGAAAAGTCCGTTGAATCTTTAAAAATTCATTTCAAAAAGATACGTACGGGAAGAGCGTCGATAGATATGCTTGACGGAATAAAGGTTAGTTATTACGGAACGCCGAAGCCTATAAACCAAGTTGGAAATATTTCGACTCCGGATGCGAAGACGATAGTTGTTCAGCCGTGGGAGAAAAATCTTATAGGCGAAATAGAAAAAGCGATTTTGTCTTCAAATTTGGGAATTACTCCGCAAAACGACGGGAATCTTATTCGTTTATCCGTTCCTTCGCTTACGGAAGAGCGGAGGAAAGAGTTGGCTAAGGAATGCAGAACTATGTCGGAAGATATAAAAGTCGCTATACGAAACATACGTAAAGACAGTAACGAGCAGATTAAAAAAGCGGAAAAAAATAAAGAATTGAGCGAGGATTTATCTAAAGACGCTCAGGATGATATTCAAAAAATTACCGATTCCTACATTGCCAAAGTCGATGAACTGCTGGCGGTGAAAGAAAAGGAAGTTTTGAACCGATAGGGGTTTCAGGTTTTTATTGATGAAATTTACAGAATTAAATCTTTCGCAAAACGTTATGAGCGGCGTAAACGACGCCGGTTTTACGATTTGTACCGAAGTTCAGGAAAAAGTGATTCCGTTTGCGGTTAACGGACGTGACGTTTGTGTACAATCGCAGACAGGGACGGGAAAGACCGCCGCATTTTTGCTGTCGTTGTTTGAAATAATGGAAAAAAGCGAGTATCGGGAATTTGCGCTTATCGTTGTTCCGACACGGGAACTTGCCGCACAAATTGAAAAAGAAGCAAAACTTTTGGGAAAATTTCTGCCTTATAACATCGCTTCGTGTTATGGCGGCGTCGGTTATGAGGAACAAAAAGAAAACTTGCGGGTCGGGACGGAAATTCTTATAGGAACTCCGGGGCGTCTTATTGATTTGCAGCGAAAAGGGACGTTGAAACTTGAAAAATATCATTTTGCGGTTATTGACGAAGCCGACAGAATGTTTGATATGGGATTTTACCAAGACATTCGAAAGATTTTTAGAGCGTTGCCGGCAAAAGATTTTCGGCAAATTATGTTGTTTTCGGCGACCATGAGTTTCAAATGTCAAATTTTAGCTTCCGATTTTATGCGCAATCCGGTGAATATCGTAATTAATCCCGAAACTATAACGGTAGATAAAATCGAACAAAAAGTTTATCACGTAGGCAGTTCAAACAAATTTCGGCTAATGTTAGGCATACTGAAATCTTCTGAAAATAAAAGAGCGATTGTTTTCAGCAATACCAGAAATTTGTGTGAAGAATTGTATGCCAAATTGATTATAAACGGAGTGTCGGCTGTTTATTTGACAGGCGATATGACGCAGCGAAAACGCGATATTGCAATCGATAATTTCAAAAAAGGTTTGATTTGCGTACTTGTCGCTACGGATATTGCGGCGCGTGGAATACACGTCGATAATCTTGACATTGTAATAAATTATGATATTCCTATGGATGCGGAGAATTATATTCACAGAATCGGACGAACTGCGCGTGCGGGTAAAGAAGGAATCGCTTATACGTTCGCTTGCGAACATTTTGCCGAATATTTAAGTCCGATTGAAGAGAGAATAAATAAAAAAATCCCGTCTATTATCGCTTGCAACGATGATTACGCCGAAGATAAAAGCGTGGGCGTATCGTGGCGTTCGGAGATAAAAGGTATGCAGAATCAGAATCGGCGCGATTATGCATATCCGCATAAACGCAGTGTAAAACCATATACTGAAAAATCAAAACATCGCGCTTCTTTTGTTGAAAAATATCACGAAGGGCGCGATATTAGTCATCCTCAAAACCCTGTATCGTTGCAGCATTCGCACAAAATTCACGACAATACCGTTAAAAGAAAATTTCTTGGATTGTTTTGAAGAAATATTTTGTAAATTTTCATCTCTTAAAAAGCAATTTAATGTAAAAAAGCGGATTTAGTAATTGTTTCCTGTCTTTTTGAGAAGCCACCGCTTCGGCTATTTTTATCATTGTTTCGCGGTTTTTTGCCGCGGCGCCTATAACAAAATCAATTAACCAAACCCATTTCATTTTATTGACTATCGCCGACACGCGAAATTCTTTGAGCAGCGCTTTTACACAAATTTCGTGAAACATAGCCATTTTTTTTGCGGAGAAATCCCAGTTTTTGAATGCCGAATCAATAACTTGCGCCGCTTTTTGCGCCGAAAACATAGCGTTTCCTACTCCTTCACCGGTAAAATGTTCGGTTAATCCCATAGAATCGCCGATAATTAAAAGATGCGCTTTCGGCTTGAAAACCTTTATTCCGCCCAAATTCAGAAATGTCGCTTTGGGTTTTGTTATCGCTTGTGCGAATTTGAATCTGTCGGCAAAATGGCGGCTTGAAATTATCTTTTCCAATTCTCTTTTCGGGTTGATTTTGCGCCGTATTCGCGCTTTTTCCGGAATTACAAAACCTATATTGACAATGTCGTCTTTTTCAGGGAAAATCCAAAAATATCCTTCTACGATTGATTTCACAAAGTGCATTTCTATCATATTTTTATCACATTCGACATCTTTGAAGTATTGTTTGATTCCGAATACGCATTTTTTACTGCTTGGGTAATTGTAATTTATCGTTTTTAAGATTTTCGGAAAAATTCCGCAGGCGCAAACAACTATATTAGCCTCAAACATAACCGATTTTTTTGAATTGACTTGATTTCCGCGAATTCCGCAAATTTCGTTTTTCTTGTTGAAAATAAAACCCTTCGCCTCAAAATTTTCCAAAACGTCAACACCTGCGTTTCGCGCTTTGTTTATCAAAAAATTGTCGAAGAAGATTCGATTCAAAGTATAACCTTCAACGTCTTCCGTTCTACCCATCTTCGCATAATTTATCGGCAGAATCGTACCGTTCGGACTTGAAAAAACAACGCCGTCAATTTGGTTTACAGGGCATTCTTCAAGAAATTCTTCATACAATTCAAGCGCCTGAAGCGTTTTAATCGCTCGTGTGGAAAGCCCGTCGCCGCAAATTTTTTCACGCGGGAACACCGCTTTGTCTATAAGAAGTACGGAACGGTTTTGCTTTTTTACAAAAAGTGCGGCGGCGGCGCCGGCCGGTCCCGCTCCGACAACAATTACATCAAAATTTTCAGTAATTTTACTCAAAATTTATCTCACCGATTTTTTTATTTAGAATCATTTAATATCGTGAAAAATACGAATTATCGGCGTAACAAATGCGGAAAAAACCAAAATTTCAAATAATAGGCGAAAATGTATGTTTATTTTGATCGTAAATTTTTTATTTCATTCACATATTTTTGATAAGGTTTATCGTCTTCATCTAAACAAAAAGAATACTTTTAACAATAATTTGGGATGTTTTGCAAAAACCTTCATAAAAACGCGTAAATAACTCAATTTTTCCGGATTTTCATTTTTCAACGCCGCTGCGACGTCGTTATAAAAATCGTCGCCTTTGCTCAAAAGCGCGGTTTTCAGTACGTATGAGCGAACTTGATTCTTTCCGCAATATTTTTTCCAGTTTTTTTCGTAATCGTTCATTTTTTTATAGTTTACAATGCCGTTTTTAAGCGAATCTACAATTGTCTTACCTGCGGTTTTGCCGGCAAAAAGCGCGTATGCTATTCCGCCGCCGTTGAGCGCATTTACCTGCCCTGCCGTATCTCCCGCCAAAACGACGCCGTTTTTTGACAAAGGCGATAAATACTTCCCCACAGGAACGCCGCCGCAGTGCAAGTCTGTGATTTTTGCGTTCGGGAATTTTTTATCGACGAAATCATAAAACAATTTTTTCGCTAAACCCGCATTCGAATATTTTCCCAGAACGCCAAGTCCGACGTTAGCGCAATTTTTTCCGCGCCCGAATACCCACAGATATCCGCCGACTGCGATTTTACTTCCCGTGTAAAATTCTATAGTGTTTTTTTCAATCAGGTCGTGTTCCACTTTCGCAAAAACGCAGCTTTCAATATCTTCGGGGGCAAAACCGTTTCTCCACCAGGTTTTTCTGCGAATTAGACTCTCTATTCCGTCTGCGGCCGCCAATACGCAGGAGATAAAAACGTCACCGTCTTGTGTAACGCATTTATATTCAAACTGCAGATTGCTTTTTTGCAGAATTTCAACATTGGAAATATATGTATTGTTAAAATATTTTGCACCCGCTCTTTGCGCGTTTTCTACAAGTTCTCTATCCATTTTTGTTCTATCGACGCAGAAACTCTCGCCGATATTTTTAACTTCTATATGCGTGTCGTTTGCGGAAACAAACCTGACTTTGTCGATTTGAGACAAAACCCATTCCGGCTTGATTCCCGTTGAAACGCTCATTCCTTTAAATCCTACGCCTTCACCGCAGCGAACCGGCATAGACGGAAACTCCTTACGCTCAATAAGTGCGGTGTTCAGCCCTGATTTTGCACAGATTTCGGCGCAAATCGCTCCTGCCGGACCTGCGCCGACAATCACGACGTCAAATCTTTTAATATTCTCATCCATATTGCCGAGTAATATACTTTCTGCAGCAAAGAGCAATGTCGGAAGACATTATTCTATAACGGTTTTTTTATCGTTTAGCGCAATAACTCCTTTTACGGCTACCACAACTCCAAGCGCAAAAAGCAAGACGGCAAAAACTAATTGTATTCCGTCCGATGCAAAAGAGAAATTCGTTGGAATTTTGCCGACTAATTTAAATACGCTTATTCCAAGCGCAGAAAACGTAACGGCAAGCATGAATCCAAACGGAATGTAAAGAGCGAAACCGCTACGATTCGTCTTTTTTAGGAACACGGCGCAAGCAATCAACGCAAGTGCGCCGAGCAGTTGGTTTGCCGAGCCGAAAAGCGGCCAAATATCCTGATAACCGCGCAACGCAAGTAAATACCCCGTAACAAGCGTTATGGCAGTGGCAAAATACTTGTTGCATAAAATCTTGACAAGCAAAGACTGTTTTTCGTCGTTCATAAAAAATTCTTGAAAAGACAAACGCCCGATTCGTGCGCAGGAATCTAAAGAAGTCAGCGCAAAAGCGGAAATAGACAAAGTAATAAGCGTATATACAATGTTTTGCGGCAGTCCGAATTCGGATAAAAATCCCGAAACGGCGTTTGCAAAAATTACAGGCGGCGTTCCCTGCGGCATTTTTCCGCCTGCGGCAAGTGCGCCTACCGCAATAAGCGCAAGCACTGCGAGTAAACATTCGACAAGCATAGCCCCAAACGAAACAGGAAGTATATCGCGCTCATTTTCTATCTGTTTTGACGCTGTTCCCGATGCGATAAGCGCGTGAAAACCCGAAACTGCGCCGCATGCGACGGTTACGAAAAGTATTGGGAAAAGATAATTTCCATTCACCTCAAAACCGGTAAAGGGGGCGATGTTCATCTTTGGATTATCGATAATAACGCCCGCAAAAGCGCAAATCATCATAGCGATTAACAGAAAAGAATTCAGATAATCTCGTGGTTGAAGCAGCGCCCAAACAGGCGTAATACACGCGATAAACACATATCCGAATACGAAATAAAGCCAAAATCCCTGTGTCATAAAAATCGGAAATAAAAGCCCAAACGCGACACATGCGATAAGTAAAATAATCGCTGTCGAAGTTTGCAAAATATTATTCGGTTTTCTTCTGATAAAAAATCCAAGTCCGACCGCCGCAATCATAAAAAGAATCGACGTTGTCGCGACAGCCGCGTTTTCAGGTATTTTTTCCGCACTTTTTGAGAAACCGTTAAAGGTTTGCGCTACAATGTCGGCGAAAGCGGCGATAACGAGTATTGAAAACAGCCACACGAACATCAAAAACAATTTCTTGCCCGTTTGTCCGATATACTGTTCGATAACATATCCGATTGTACGTCCTTTGTTTTTGACAGACGCATACATTGCCGCAAAATCTTGTACCGCGCCGATAAAAATCCCGCCGATAAGTATCCACAAAAGCACCGGAAGCCAGCCGAACATCGCCGCGATAATAGGTCCGTTTATCGGTCCCGCACCCGCTATAGAAGCGAATTGATGCCCGAATACCACGCTTCTTTTGCCTGCGACGTAATCTACGCCGTCGCTTAATTCGTGCGCGGGTGTTTTTTTGTTCGGGTCGATACCCCATTTTTTTGCCAATCGGCCGCCATAAACCACATACGCCGTAACAAGACAAAAGCTTGACAATAAAAGCAACAAAATTCCACTCATAAACTTACTCCGGATTTGATAAATAGTGCGGATAAAATAATTTTTGCATCAAACGTTTTGACGAGCGATATTAAAAATCGTACATTTTGAGCGCAACAATATAGTCAATTATTTAAAAAACGTCATATCTACATTTTATACTTTTGATTGATTATACATTTATTATATTTATTATGATTTTCTTGGGTAATCAATAAAATATTATTTATTGATGCCAAAAAATGAAAAACTTACGATAAAAATTCGCCTGATGTTATGAAGCGGATAAAGCTTTATAATGAAAGTAAGCTGGGAGAACGTATGCAAGTGAATGAAAATATTAGACTTATGCTGGACGCTACGCCGCTGGCGTGTATCATGTGGAAGAATTTTAAAATATTAGAATGTAACGAAGAAGCCGTCAGATTGTACCGAGTTAAAGACAAGTCGGCTTTTCAGGAAAAATTCTTTGAATTGTCGCCTGAGTATCAGCCTGACGGGCGACGTTCTATTGATTTGGTTTCGCAATGTATCCAAAAAGCTTACGACGAAGGCAAATATATCTTTGAATGGATGCACCAGACGTTAGACGGGACGTTGTTTCCCGCCGAAGTAACGTTAATGCGCGCGAACGTGAAATCGGACGACCATATAGTTTTTAGTTATACGCGTGATTTGCGCGAACAAAAGCGGATGACGGAAGAACTCAGGCAGGCGAATGAACGCATTAGCCTTATGCTGAACTCTACGCCGCTCGCCGGTACCCTGCGCGATAGGAATTTCAGGGTATTCGACTGTAATGAGGAAGCCGTCAGACTGTTCGGAGCTAAAGACAAACAGGAGTTTATAGAAAGATTCAGTGAATTGTCGCCGGAGTATCAGCCTGACGGACAGCGTTCCGTTGAGCTTGCCGCTCAATATGTACAAAAAGCCTACAAAGAAGGCAAATACGTCTTTGAATGGGTGCACCGGACATTAGACGGGACATTATTTCCCGCCGAAATAACGATAATTCGCGTGGGCGAGGAATCAAGCGGCTATACGACTATGGGCTATACGCGGGATTTGCGTGAAGAAAAACGGATGACTCAAAACGTGCGCGAAACCGCAGCGCTTCTGCAAAAGGTGGTTGCGAACTATCCGGGCGCTATCTGGAGCATTGACAGGAACGAAGTGTATACATTGTTTAACGGCAGGTCTATCGGTAAATTTGGAGTTACGCCGGAACAGGTTGTCGGGAAATCTTTTAACAATGCGCCCCCCCAGATCGTATACCCCGAAATCATTGACTATATACGTAAAACATATACCGACGGAGCGCAGGAATGGGTTGCCAAGATTGAACAGGGAGCTTTCCATATCCGCACTTCGCCGATTTATGGGGACGATGGGAATATAATCGGCGTGGTCGGCAACTCCGATGAGATAACGGAAGTTATCCGCCTGCAAGATGACCTGAAAGAATCGCTTGATAAAGCCAATGAAGCGAACACGCTT